>CAMYXG010000015.1 GCA_947303225.1 uncultured Caryophanales bacterium
CAAACAAAAAAATTGTATTTAATTTTTTTCTTGTCATATTTTTCTCCTATTATATACATTATAGCATACTATCATATTTTTAGATATTTATAATTATAAAAAAAAGACTTTTATTTAAAAATCTTTTCTTTATTGTAATTGTTTTATTAATCTCTACTAAATATATCTCTTGTATATACTTTTTGTTTTACATTTTCTAACTCTGGTTCTAATCGATTAGCAAGAATCAAACCACTTTCTTCGCAAAAAGTTTCAAAGTCATTTTCTACTTTTAATCCTTCAAAACTATCTTCTTCTAGTGTTGGTTCATATATTAATACTTCTAAACCTTTTTCTTGTAATTTTTCTATTACTCCTTGAATTGCGCTAGCTCTAAAGTTATCAGAGCCTGATTTCATAGTAAGTCGATAGATTCCTATTACTTTATCTCCTTTTTTTACGACCATATCGGCAATATGCTCTTTTCTAGTATCATTACTTTTTACAATTGCTTCTATCATATTTTGTGGAACATCTTCGTAGTTTGCTAGTAACTGTCTGGTATCTTTTGGAAGACAGTATCCTCCATATCCAAAAGATGGATTATTATAATGTGTTCCAATTCTTGGATCTAAGCATACTCCTTCGATGATATCCCTTGTATTTAATCCTTTTAGTTCTGCATATGTATCTAATTCGTTAAAGTAAGAAACTCTAAGAGCTAAATAAGTATTCGCAAATAATTTTACTGCTTCTGCTTCTGTTGGATCCATCAACTTTATTACAACATCTTCTTTTAGACAATTTTCTTTTAATAGTTCTGCAAATTCTTTTCCTCTCTCACTTTTTTCTCCTACTATGATTCTTGATGGATATAAATTGTCATATAGAGCTTTTCCTTCTCTTAAAAATTCTGGTGAAAACATAATGTTATCTATTCCATATTTTTTCTTCATACGTTCAATAAATCCAACTGGAACAGTAGATTTCACAACCATTGTTGTTTCTTTTGGATCACATACTTCCATTGTTTTCCTAATAATATCTTCTACCATAGATGTATCAAAAAAATTTGTTTCATCATCATAATTGGTTGGAGTTGCGATGATTACATATTTTGCATTTTCTAAAGCATCCTTATAATCTAAAGTAGCTCTTAAATTCAATTCTCTTTCTCTAAAATAAGACTCAATTTCTTTATCTTTAATAGGACTTATTCTATGATTAATTTTATCCACTTTATCAGGTAGTATATCTAATGCTACTACTTCATGATTTTTACTTAAAAGAGTGGCTAGTGATAATCCTACATATCCTGTTCCGGCTACAGCTATTTTCATTTTATAATCTTTCCTTTCTTTTCTATTCCACTCTTTATTCTTTTCTCATTATTATAAAAATAAATTTCATTAGAGTCAATTTTTTTTCTTTACTTTTACTTCTGTTTTAAAATCTAAATAATCAATAATTGCCTCTACTAATTCTCTATCTTCTTCTTTTTTTACTATAAATGGATTATTCAGTACCTTTTCTTTTTCTTCTATCATGGAATTAATTACTTCTAATCCTTCTTGATATTTTTCTATAAACTCTATTTCTTCTAATGATGTTCCTGCTAAATATCCTGATTCTTTTCTTTCTATAAGAAGAGATGGATTCATTCCATTTATAAAAGAATTATTTGAAGAAAAAAGCCATCCTGATGATTGTTCTATTCTTTTTGAAATTAATTTAATAACTGCATCAATTCTTACTAATTTATCTCTTGTATCTTCTGTTACTAATAGAAGTAATAGTTTATAAAAATCTTTTTTTAAATAAATATCTTGTGGATTGAATGCTTTATTACTTTGTTCTAATACTCTTTTTGCTAAATATTTGTTATGCATTGTTTTTGTTTCTTTTAAAAGAGTCGCTAAATTGTTTAATTTTTCCATACTAATCACCTGTTTGGATATTCTATCATATTTCTCTCTATCAATCAATTTTTTTAATCATTTGTTTTTCTTTTGTTAGATAATATGATTTATACCATTCAGCAAATTTTCTTAATCCTTCTCTTAAAGTAGTTTTTGGTTTAAATCCAAAATCTTCTTCTAATGGTGTTGTATCTGCATATGTTACTTCTACATCTCCTGGTTGCATTGGTACTAATTCTTTATGAGATTCAAAGTCATAATCTTTTGGTAATACTCCTGCTCTTATTAATTCTTCTTGAAGGATATTTACGAAATCTAGTAGGTTTTCTGGATTTGAGTTTCCGATATTATAGACTTTGTAAGGAGGAATTGGTAAGCCATCTTCTCCCGTTTTCTTCTCTGGAGCTTTTTTCATGACTCTTATAATTCCTTCTACTATATCATCTACGTAAGTAAAGTCTCTTTTGCAATTACCATAATTAAAGATCTTTATGGTTTCACCATTCATTAATTTATTGGTAAAACCAAAGTAT
This sequence comes from uncultured Caryophanales bacterium, assembly GCA_947303225.1. Taxonomy (GTDB): domain Bacteria; phylum Bacillota_I; class Bacilli_A; order RF39; family UBA660; genus UBA3789. The sequence continues at coordinate 2,432 of CAMYXG010000015.1, forward strand.
GCCATATCCGGCCTTCCGGCTGGACCATATACTGTAAAGAATCTTAATCCTGTACTTGGTATATCATATAATTTAGAATATGCATGAGCTAGTAATTCATTACTCTTTTTTGTTGCTGCATATAAACTTACTGGATGATCTACTTTATCCTCTGTTGAGAATGGTACTTTCTTATTGCCACCATATACACTACTACTAGATGCATATACTAAGTGCTCTACAGGATTATGTCTACATGCTTCTAAGATATTATAAAAACCAATTATGTTTGCTTCTATATAGGCATCAGGGTTTTCAATCGAATATCTTACTCCCGCTTGAGCTGCTAGATTAACTACAATACTTGGTTTATATTCTTCAAATATTTTATTTACTAATTCTTTATCTGCTAGATTACCTTTTATAAATACAAAGTTATCATATTGTTCTAGTTCTTCTAGTCTACTTTCTTTTAGAGAAACATCATAATAATCATTCATATTATCTAGACCAATTATTATGATATCTTCTTCCTCTTCTAATATTTTTTTTACCAAATTTGATCCTATAAAGCCAGATGATCCTGTTACTAATATTGTTTTCATCTCTAACCTTCTTTCAATACTTTTTAGTATATAATAGTTCATTTTAATTGTAAATTATTTCTTTTTAAAAATTTGATTAGCTGGAGATGTGATTATTGTTCCATCTTCTAAAAATCTAGATCCATGACATGGACAATCATAAGTATTTTCTATTTCATTATAGATTAATTTACATCCCATATGAGGACATTTATAAGAAGTATTCGATATACAGTATGATTTTAAATAAGCATTGATATTATGATAGATATTTTTTATATAAAAAGATATATCTTTTATTCTTTTTCTATTTGGAGAAAATAAATCAATGTATGGATTCTTTCTTTTTTCTATGATATCTCTTAGTACTTTTCCTGAAAGAAATGATGAAGTAAGTCCCCAAGTATTATAACCTGTTGCGATTAAAAGATTTTTCTCTAGTTCTCCTATTAAGGGAAGTCCATCACTTGTCATGATATCGGTATTAGACCATAGATAGTCTGGATAAAGATTTAATTTCTTTAATTTTATTTTTAACTCTTTATAATGATTTTTATCTTTTAACTTAGTATCTATGATATGAGAATTACTTAAATAGATTATAGAATCTTGATACGTTCTAATAGATGTAAAAGGATACGAATAACTAATTAAAGAAAATGGTTTTGTAGGACAGATGGATGAAGATAAATAAGACTTTTCTATATTTACTTTTAGAGGGAAGAATAATGATTTTATAAAAGTAGGATAATGACAGGCAAGTATTACATATTTTGCTTTTATATGATGATTTTTTGTATAACAGATATAACTATTCTTTTTCTTTATAATTTTTTTAATCGATGTTTTTTCATAGATAGGAAATGGATTATTCTTTATAAGACCTTTTATTAGTTTTAATGGATTTATGATATAGGATGATCCTTTTATCATATATTTACTTTCTACAAACATATTATTTCCATCTTTTATTTCTAAATGATTATTTTGTAAGAATACTTTTAATTCTTTTAGTTTTTTGATTTCTTTTTCTTGATTTGTGTATAGATATGTTTCTACTTTTTCTAAATTACATTGGATTGGTTTATCTTTGATTGCTTTCATTATATCTTTTATTGCTTCTATTTGAGAAGATAGATAAAGGGATGCTATATCATCGTTATAATAATTTCTTATTTTATCTAATAGATCATTTTGTAATACATTTAATTTTCCTGTAGAATTACCTGTAATTCCATATCCAATTTTATTTTGCTCTACTAATACTACTTTTAAATTACTTTTTCTTAAATGATAAAGAGAACTAATTCCTGTTAGTCCTCCTCCTATTATTAATACATCTACTTCTAAATCATTTTCTAATGATGGATAAGATGTTTTTTGATTATCTTTTTTCCAAATACTATAGTTTTTCATATTATCACCATTTTTAGTATTTGTTTTTTTATTTTTATCATACCTTTTTTTAATATAAACAGTTACCTGGTGTTCTTGAATATGGGATGACATCTCTTATGTTTTCGATTCCTGTTAAATACATGATTAGTCTTTCAAATCCCATTCCAAATCCAGAATGTACGCAACCTCCAAATTTTCTTAGATTCATATACCAATCTACTGAGTCTGGATCTACTCCTAGTTCTTTTGCTCGTTTTAATAAAATATCATAGTCATCTTCTCTTTGACTACCTCCCATTAATTCTCCTGCTCCTGGAACTTCTAGGTCTACTGCTGCGACTGTTTTATTATCATCATTTACTTTCATATACCATGCTTTAATATCTTTTGGCCAATCTGTTATAAATACTGGTCCATTGAAGTGCTCTGTAATATACTTTTCATGTTCTTTTGCTATATCATCTTCATAACTTGGTTCAAATTCCCATTTTACTTTTGCTTTCTTTAAAATATCAATTACTTCTTTATGAGTAATTCTAGTAAACTTTGATTTTAGTAGTTTTTCTAATTTTTCTTTTAGACCATTTTCTACAAATTTATCACAGAATTCTATTTCATCTGGACATTTTTTTAGTACATATTTTACTACATATTTTAACATTTCTTCTTCCGTATCCATTAATCCCTCTAAATCACAGAAAGCCATTTCTGGTTCAATCATCCAAAATTCATTTGCATGTGTTTTGGTATTAGAATTTTCTGTTCGAAACGTTGGCCCAAATGTATAGATTCTGTTGAATGCTAAAGCAAATGTTTCTCCATGTAATTGTCCTGAGCCTGTAATGTATGATGTTGATCCAAAAAGATCTTTTGACATATCTACTTTCTTATCTTCTCCTATTGGTAGATTATTTAAATCAAGTGTTGTTACTTTGAACATTTGATCTGATCCTTCACAATCTGCTGTTGTGATTAATGGAGTATGTACATATAAATAATTATTTGATTGAAAATACTCATGAATAGCCATTGCTGCTACACTTCTTATTCGAAATACAGCTTGAAATAAGTTTGTTCTAGGACGTAAATATGCTTGTTCTCTTAAAAATTCTCTTGAATGTTTTTTTGGTTGAATTGGATAGTCTTCTGGACAATCTCCTAATAATTTGATAGAAGTTGCTTGTATTTCGAATTTTTGTCCTGCTTTTGGAGATTCTACTACTTTTCCAGTTACTTTAATACTACATCCTACTCTCATCTTTTGAATCTCATCGAACTCTTTTAATTGATTATCATATACAATTTGGACATGCTTGAATGCTGTACCATCTGAAAAATCAATAAAACCAAATTCTTTTTGCTTACGATGATTTCTAATCCATCCATTTATTATTATTTTTTTCCCTAAATAATCTTTTTCTTTTTGATACAATTCACTTAAATAAATACTTTTCATCTAATCACCCTTTCTCAAATAAAAAAACAGTATTACATCCAAAGGGACGAAATACTGTATCAATTCCGCGGTACCACCCAGCTTATCTATCAATATAGATCACTTTAGGATTTAACGCATCCATACGTATATATTTACTATTCTTTCAATATATCGCTCCAAAGTGTTATTCAAATTTAGCGTATTATCAATTCCCACCTACATTGACTCTCTTCAAATCGTTTTAAATTTTACTTCTCTTTTTCATCGCTTTCTCTTATATTATAGCATACTTTATGAAAGAATACACTATTTTCTTTTACCATTCCTCTTTTATTTGTTTTCTTTTCATACAAATTCTATAACATAATTTCCCATTTAATAATAGAAATAGTATGGTATTCCATAATAATCCTCTTATTTTCATATATTCTTTATTATCTTCTTTTTCTTTATAAAAGTATTTTTCATCTATTTGGTAATTGGATAGTAAATGATCTATCTCTTGAATATTATACTGATAATACTTTTTTGTGAATTCTATTTCATTGGTTAATTCTATTATTTTAGATACAAAAGACATACAATTATGAGACTTATATATTTGAAATCCATGAATCATAGGCATTGTCAACATCGAATAAAAATTAAATATATACTCTTTATCTTTTGATACTTTATTGATAAACTGTTTTATTTCTTTTTTCTTTTCTTTTGTAATCTGTAGTTTAAATATTTTACATTTCACTTTTTTGTTTCTACCATAAGCATAACAATTAATATCTTCTACCATATAGCCACAATCAAAAGGAGTATAATGTTTTCTTCTAGAGAATGTGATAAAGTTCTTTAATTCTTTATCTAGACTGATTGCTATATGAGTATATTCATAATGAAATAGTTTTCTAGTGATTCTTCCTAAAATTGTATTTGCTTTTACCAATACAATATAGATTTCTTCTGTTTTATTTTCCATTTTCTTTTTGTTCCAATCTTTTTAATAAACTGATTTGTAGTCTTATCATTTCATAATACATTGGTATTCCTCCTAAAATAAATAGAATATCTGCTATTTTAAGAGGAATATTTATCAACGTTATTATTGGATTTGTACCTAATATCATTGTTAATATGCAGATTAGTATAAATAATAAATGAGTTTCAATAGGACCTAATCTTGGAAATAGAAATTCATTAAAATAACGAATATCATTCATTGCAGTAAACATTAATAAAGCATATACAGGTACCAAGAATATCGTTATTTCAAAACTTGCTACTTTCGAGAAAGATAGTGCTATTAATAAATAAGTAATATGTAAAATATCTGTTAAAAGATCAAGAAAGGCCCCTTTTTCTGAAGTCATATTTCTTTTTCTAGCAATAAATCCGTCTAAGTCATCACAAATTAAATGAGTTAGTAATCCCATGATTGTTCCTATTAATAATAATCTATTATACTTGGATAGATAAGCACAAATGATTCCAAATAATGATCCTATACACCCTAAAAGAGTCATTTGATTTGGAGTCATGTTTTTTGGAACTATTTTTCCAAAAGTATTATATACAATTTGATAAGATATGTTTTCCAATTTACTTGGAACTATTTTCTTTGTATTATGTTCTTTTTTAATACTTTTACTCATCATCGTTTCTCCTTTTTCTAAATATATTCCAAATAAATGAATGAATATAATCTTTATAATCTATAAAATCATATACACCCTCTTTTTTGGCTTTTAGAGCTAGTTTTATTAATAAAATGTAATAATAGAAATAATATTTTTTTACACTCAGTTTTGTTGGTTTTGCTACTAAATGTAGATAATCAAAATGAGAAGGATTATTGGTAATCATTCTATTTTTATATTGAGAAAATGTTTCTAATCCCATTTCTGGTGTATAGATGGATATTGCTACATGTTTTAATTTATGTTCTTTTATCCATTGATATAGATTTTTAAAATCTTTTTTTGTATAGTTTAAATCTGTAATAAACATTCCCATAATATTAATCTTTAGACTATTACAGATTTCAATACTTTTCATATTATTTTTTATATTTGATTTTTTGTTATATTGATTTAAATAATCATCACTAATGGCTTCTAATCCTACTAGTACGTAGTATAGACCAATACTTTTTAATTCTTTCATTAATTCTTTATGAGTAGCGATAAAGTCTGATCTACCATAACAAATATAATTCTTTTTGATTTTTTTCTGTTTTAATAAATGAATGAATTTCTTTAATCTTTCCTCATTGAATAAGAAATCATCATCTACGATATAGATATTATTGGATTGAATTTCTTCTATTTCATTGACAACATCCTCTATATCACGTGTCACATATTTTCCGGAATTCATTCTGTTTCTTTCACAAAAATAGCATCGATAAGGACAGGAATATGCTGTTCTTACCCATGCAGCATGTTCTAACTCTAAATATCGATAGTTTTTTGGATGGTTATCAAAATAAGTTCTATCAGGTCGTGGTAAGCGATTTATGTCGAAAGGTAGTGTTTGATTATGAATCCAATTTCCATTTTCTTGATAACAAATTCCGTCTATTGTTTTTAGATTGATTTTTTTATGATAAAAAGAATAATCTATCATATCTAATATTTTATATATATCAAAGGTAGTTAAAATAAAATCCACATTCTTTTGATACATTCTTTCATAACAAAGTTGGGCATGTAGTCCTCCAATGATTGTGATGATTTCGGAATTATATTCTTTTGCATCCTTGCAATACTCTAGCATAAAATTTTCTTGCCTTGTTCTGCCACAAACATAGACAATATCTGGATTCACTTTTTTTAGTGTCTTTGGAATACCAATTGTTTCGACTTGACCATCATATAGAAATACTTCATGTCCTTTTTCTTTTAATATGCTAGAAATATATTCTAGTTCTAGGCACTCATTTTCAATGATTCCTACAAAATTATACTTTGTTCTAGATATTTCGGGATGAATCAGTAATACTTTTGCTTTATTTTTTTGCATGACGCTCTGATTCCTCCTTTTCTAGTTCTGTATAAGCAATCTTTCCTACTAGGGTTTTTGGTAATTCATCACGAAATTCATATTCATATGGCCATGAATACTTTGCAATTTTCTCTTCGCAGTGCTTTTTAATAGATTCTAATCGAGCATCAGACTTTTCTATTCCTGGCTTTAATACAATGAATGCTTTTGCTACTTGTACTTTATAGGGATGATCAATACCGATTACGCAAGACATTAAAACATCAGGATGAGAGTCAATAGCATTTTCAATATATTGGGGATAGATACAGTATCCTGAGCTTACGATAACTCTTTTTAATCTTTGTTTAAAATAAACGAATCCATCTTCGTCCATACTACCTAAGTCACCCGTATGTAACCATATCCATCCATCCGAATGTTTTTTTAAAGTCATATCTGTTTCTTTTTTATTATTTAAATATCCTTTCATTACGGTTGGTCCATGGATAACGATTTCTCCCTCTTCTCCATAAGGAATTTCTTCTACTGTTCCCGGTTTTACTATTTTAAAATACATATCTGGGTATGGTATACCAATACTTCCTTCTCGATAATCATTCAAAGGTGTACAGCAGCTTCCCGTTACACATTCTGTTAAACCATATCCTTCTCTAACTTGGATATTGGCTCCATGCTTATGAAGAAATTTATCAATTTTTTTCTTTAAACTGACAGATAGAGAATCTCCTCCTGAGATTACACACTTTAAAAAAGATAAATCATAGCCATCTAATTTTTTATTTTTTAACAATGCTTCATAGAGTGTAGGTACTCCAGCAATTATATTAGGTTTATACTTCTTTAGTAATTGGTCAAATGTTTGAGCACTAAAGGTTGGTAATAGAATGCTTACTCCTCCAACATATTGGGCTGCATGAATACAGATTCCTAGCCCAAATCCATGAAAGATTGGCATTATCGATAATACTTTATCTTGCTCTTCAATACAAGCACATGATTCGATTGCTTGCATGGCTAAAGCATTCAAGTTTAAATTTGTTAATTCAATTCCTTTTGGAGTACCTGTTGTTCCTCCACTATATAAAATAGCTGCTGTAGTTTCTCCTTTATCATGTGATTCGATCTTTTTCTGATAATTCTTTCCTAATTGAATCCATTCTTTCCAATGTATGATAGATTCTTTTTTTTCTACTTTGATTTTTCTTCCCTTTGTTATCTGAAATAGTATTTTAGTTATAAGAGGCATAGAGTCTCCTACAGATACCATAATAATATTTTTTAACTTTGTTTCATTTATTACTTCCATTATCTTGTTTACAGATAAGTCAATTGCTATGATGTATTTACTATTCGTTAAATTAACATAATATTTTATTTCTTCTTTTGAAGATAATGGATGAATCATATTAGCAATTGCTCCCACTTTATTGATTGCATAAAAACTGATAATTGCTTCTGGAGTGTTAGGCATACAAATACTAATAATATCTTTCTTTTTGATTCCTAATTGTTTTAAAGATTTTGCACATTCATCAATTTGATTTAAAAACTCTTGATAGGTTTTTTGATTACCAAAATAATTATAACTAATATAGTCTGGAGTTTTCTTACCTCTTCTTTCAATTAACTCATATACAGAACAATCTGGATATTCAAGATGTTCTTTAACTCCTTTGTAATATTTATACCATGGTGCTTTTATTTTGTTTTTCATATTCTCACTACTCTCTATTTTTTAATATTAATTCTTTTACAGTATTGTATAATAATTCGTTTGCTTCTTCTATGCTTATTTTTTTGATATCAATTGGTTTTCCAAATACTATTTTTAGATTTTTACTTCTAAATTTATAATCTCCTGTTATGGAATATGGAATTATCTTGCTATTCGTTCTTTTTGCCATAACAACTGCTCCAAATTTAAAAGGAAGTAATATTTCTTTTGTATAATTTCTTTTTGCTTCGGGAGATAAGTTAATTAAACATCCCTCATTTAAATAATCTACAGCACTATTTAAAGCATCTTTATTGTGAGCAGCATGTAAGTCTACTGGAATTGTTCCTGCTGCTTTAAAAAGCCATCCAAATTTACCATCGTGTAATTCCTTTTTTGCAAGAGTATGTACTACACGATTGGTACAACTATTTACTAATATTGGATCTAGAGCATGTTTATGATTTCCTGCTATAACGGCTTTTCCATCTTTTGGAATAACTTCTTTATTCATAATCGTTGGATGATAATAAAGGCGTAATAATGTGGTAAATATAGGAGAAAACAATCGAAATAGAAAAGAATCATTCATTTCTAAGGTACCAATTACTAATGTCATTTGAGAAATAATAAAAGTTATCCAAGCAAATGTTTTGATTAGAATACCAATCCTTTCTTTCAAAGGTATCCATACTAAGGCTATCATAAAGATACTACTTATGAATAGCCATATTAAAGAATGATTTATCAGTTTATTTTTATGGGACTTTTTTGCATCTATTATATTAGAAAGAAGAATCATCATCCATAGAAATATTTCTAAAATGAGTACTTTTTCTTTTAAAATACATACGAATATTATGTTTATGATTTCTATGAAAACTAGTTTAGGATTTATTCTTTCTTTTAGATAAAATGTATATATGATTTGAACAAAAATAAAACATGATATTCCTAGTGTTATTTCTTTTAGTAGGAAATAAATGGCAGGTATCGTTAAAAATAATCCTAGTTTTATTATATTATTTCCTTTATTTAAACATAAATATAATAAACTAAGAATTGTTGGTATCGTTAGAATCCACTCTTTATCTTGAAAAATCATTCCTAGTATCACCAGGGTGATTTCTAACAAAATATATACTAGTAACATCATTTTTCACATCCTCGTTTTTTATTATATCATATATTTTTTTATATACGTATTATTACTATTTACTAATTATTATCTTGTCTAATAAAGAAAAAGATACTTTTTAATGAAAAAGTATCCTAAATAATCCCTATTTATTGACTTATCTATGTATTTTTGTCGTTGCTATCAAATCTGATTCTTCTTGCATTTGTTGCATCATTCGATATTTTTCTCTAATACTTGCTAATCGTTCCATCTCTCTTTCATTAAATTCTTTTGTTAGTCTTTTGATTTCTTCAATGGATGTATATGGTTCCCACATAGATCTTATAAATGAAGAGACTGGTTCAGAACGTGTTCCGTAATGATCACAGATATAATCAATATAATGATAATATTCAGACAATGCTTTTTCTATCATTTCATTAGGAAAATCAATTCTCTCTTTTAGAAATTCCATATATCTTTTAAATGTATCTTTAAATAGCATTCGATTATTTTCTACTTCTTCATCCCATTGTGGTAAATCACAATGAAAATAGCCTAATTGTCCTACTCGACGATATTGAGCCATTTCTGGAGGAACCTGATAATAGCTGACTCCAAAATGTTCCATATTCAATCGTTCCATTAAATCATTAAATTTTCTTAAATATTCTTGATCAGAGTGATATTCTTTCATTGTCCAGTTTGAATGATTATATTCTTGATAACTTTCAGGATGCATTACACTTTGACCAACAGAATGTTGAGGAATGATTCCCATAGAACACAAGACAAAATCAGTAACAACTTGTAAAGGAGAGAATTCTTGACTTGCTCCTTGTGACATTTTTCTACCATCAAATAAGATTACTTTATGTTCTTTTAACTGATTTTTTTCTTCAGCAGATAATTGCTCATAATACTCTTTTGACATAATGAAAACAGCATTTTTACCTATTTTTTCATCTTCATCTCCAACATCAATCATTGTATCTATAGGATTTAAATTTACCAATTTATCATTCCAATGATCCATTAGTGGTTCAATTACAACACATCCTCGATTTGTAAAACTATTTGTTCCAATAGTATTACTAACTAAACCATTTAGGGCAAAATGAACTGTATCTCGATAAAAGGGAGAAATAATTCTAAATTCTTCTACACTACTATCTAAACCAGGAATAAAATGAGCTGCAAAAAAAGGATTTGCTAAAGAAAAAGATGCTCCTACATGACTTAATGAACGATAATAAAAATCTTCTGGTAATTGATCCATGGTACGTACCATCTGTATATCATAAACATCTAATTCTATATCCGTATCTCCAATTTCATGTTTTCTTTTTATTATTTTCCTTTTTAATATTTCATAAAGAGTCGCTAATCCACTGAATTTTGTACCAATCTCTAATTCATATACATTATCACTTACTTCTTTCATAAATAGACTACTAAAAGTCATAAGACTTAAACTATCAAAGAATTCTATTTCTTCATCTCTATCTTCCATGCTTTCTAATTCCACAATTCATCATCTCCAAATAACCTTTAACTTATATTTTTATTCTATCATATGAAAAAGAAAAAGAGAATGATTATAAAATGAATTTCAATCATTGAATCATTTTTTCTTAATATATTATTTATTCTATTTAAACTGAAGGATTTATGCTATAATAATGACAAAAAAGAGGTGTATTTATGTCGATTGAAAACTATTTTGTATCACAAGAATTTTATGATACTTTAAAACCATTAGCTAAGTATTTAGAAATAGATCCTGAACATGGATATCTTTTAATAGAATATATGATTGGTATAGCTATCAAGTATTCTGTTTTCTATAGAAATGGAAATCATTTAACTACTTCTGGTTTATCTCAGTTTTTACAAAAGGTTTCTAATAAAATAGCACATTTAAGAGATGACATTACTCATTTATTTGTATTAGATCTTTTAGAAAAAGCTTCTCTTTCTGAAGAAGTATTAGAAGATTCACAATTTAAAGAAGCTTTATGTACTTATATTATAAAGAGTTTAAAAGGACAAGAGTATATATATCATGCTTTTAATTCAGCTTTTTTAGATAGTATTAAAATACATGGTATCAATCCTCATGCTAAGCTTACTGATCAACAGGAGATTAATCGGATTGATGCTATATTTAAAAAATATCAAATTGATTTAATATTTGGATGGCAAAAATTAAACTGTGAAGCAAGTGTTTCTTATTCTATGGATCCATCTGTATCTTACTATTATGGAATTAATTCTCCAGAATGGTTTGCTCAATTTACTGGTCAAGGATTTGCTTTTAATCCAATGGAAGATTACGATAAGTCTGCTTTTGTAAAGGGTAATTATGATCATGCGAAAGAAAATTTACTAAAGGTAATGGAACGGAATCATTTTTCTTTGGAAGATCAAGATACTGTCATTCAATTCTTTGATAAACAATGGAATCTATATGCAAATCAGTCCCCAATGCTAGCTATCGTTCCTACCTCAACTGAATATGATTCTAGCTATTGGTTAAGTTCTTTACTACCAGATCCTTTCCTAAGTGGCAGTGTCGATCAAATGATGGATTTTTGCTTATCAGATGGTAGAACTGATCGTCATTCAGAACAGACAATTGATACATCTCAAGCATTATTTATTCAATTACCTAGATATTTTGAGTTAGTAAAAAGAATCACTAGTGAAGCATCAAAACAAGATGAAATACCAGAAGAATTATCATCTATGAATAACAAGGCTGAATTCTTTTATGAAAACAAAAATATTATTTATCATAAACCAAAAAGATGATTTATATCATCTTTTTCTTTTGATATTCTTTATTTTCTTCCTCTATTTCTTGAACTTTTAATTCTAAATCATCTGTTAATAAATTAGGATAAATATCTCTAATAAACTTTGGTCCTTCTTTATAATAATACATAATCCTATCAATCATATGAAAAATAGAAGTTATTTCTAATCTAGTAGAATATAGAATATCTAATACTTCAGAAGACTTCATGCCTTGTTCTAAACCTTCTATAGCTAGAACAATCGTCTCCGCTTCCTTATCATTATTCATAACAGAAGAGATAATAAATTGAATCCAGGATTTATGTTTTTCTTGATAAACAAATGAGTTACTTCGTAAAGCCAAAGAATAGATTCTTTGATACTTATTATCCATATAATCACCTATATATGTATATGATAATAATTAAAGTATATGAATATAAAAATATTAATCTATACAATTCATCATCATATTCGTATTTTCCTATAATAAAACATTATATACTTTAATAGTATATAATGTTTTCTTTATTGTAATTTCAACCGCACCATTTTTATTT
>CAMYXG010000016.1 GCA_947303225.1 uncultured Caryophanales bacterium
AAATCCAGTTATTCTTCACTTTATCCATAAAATCATCCTATTCTTCAGTATTCATCAAACGTGAAGCAATTTAAAGGCCATTTGGGACACGTTCATAAAGAACTAGAGTAAATCATCATACAAAGAGCATTAAAGAGGAATGCCAAATTGTATGAACTAATTATAAACAGCCATCGGCTCCCCGTCAGCAATGTGCTCCTTCGCCAATTCTCCAGAAGGAATAAAATCATTCCACAAAGGCACCGTCATCTGAGGCAGTAGTTCCCCTCACACACTTTGCAGCCTCTTGTGCGCAAGGTTCTGCTAAAAATAAATAACATATACAAATATATAAAGGGATGTTATAGACTACCTACACTAATTAAGGACTGTATTGATCATATACTTTCTTAATTCTATATATAGGTTCTAATAGTTTTAACTTTCTATTAGATTAATTTTCTTTTCTTCTCATCTGATTTTAAATTGAATTTTTAATAATAGTATTGTTACTAATAATAGAATTATAATTATTATTATTAATATTGATGTTATTGTTATTATTCTTCTTATTTGTATTATGGCTTTGAAAACGAGGTTGCCAGTATAATTCTCGTATCAATAGATGTGCTATCAACAGCTAGTATTAATTAAATATAATATCTAATTCTATCTAAACTCTGTTGACATATTATTACAAGTGTTAATTAAATTCTCCTTCAATAATCCACCAAAAAACCACCTCCGAAATTAATAAATTTCAGAAATGTGGTTTAATTGTGGTTTATTAGAATCATAATTCAATTCAAAACCCTTATAAAATAAAGTGACCTAGTCATCACGACTAGGTCTTCAGGGGGTTCGGTTGAATATACTCTAACATTAAAACCGTTAGAGATATCGGCGTGATATGTATCACGCATCTTAATCATAAATGATATTTATAAAAAAGTCAATTACCTTTATAAAAAATATTTTTACTTTACAGATTTTAATTTAATTTAGAAATAGACTGAATTAAAAATTGCTTCAAAGACTCCTTATCTGTATTCTTATTTTCTAAATACTCTTTGGAATCTTTCTTAGCTTGTAATAATATTTTATAATCATTTTTAATACTTGCAATTTTAAAAGTCATATCCCCTGATTGTTTTGTTCCAAATAAATCTCCATGTCCTCTTAATTTGAAATCTTCCTCTGAAATAACAAACCCATCATCTTCTCTTTCCATAATTTTAAGACGCTCTGCATCACTATCACTAATTAAAATACATTGACTTTTACTAGTTCCTCTACCTACTCTTCCACGAAGCTGATGTAAAGTAGATAATCCAAAACGATCAGCATCAAAAATAACCATAGTAGTTGCATTAGGAACATCAACACCAACTTCAACAACTGTAGTCGAAATTAAAATTTGAACTTTGTTATTTTTAAATTGATCCATAATTAAATCTTTTGCGCCACTTGCCATTTTACCATGAACAATATCAATACGATATTTATCTTTAAAAGCAAGTTTCATTTGCTCTCTCAACTCATTTACTGTTGTTAAATCACTATTTTCACTTTCTTCAATTAAAGGAGCAATAACATATATTTGATGACCATTTTTTAACTCTTCATACATCATTTCCAATACTTGCGTAATTTCACTATTTTTCTTAACATAAGTATCTATCTTCTGTCGACCTTTTGGTCTTTCTTTTATAGTAGAAACATCCATATCACCAAAAATAGTTAAAGCATACGTTCTAGGAATAGGAGTAGCACTCATATATAAAACATCTGGTTTAACTCCCTTATTTTGTAAATTTGCTCTCTGATGAACTCCAAAACGATGCTGTTCATCTGTAATAACAAGTCCCAAATTATTATAAATAACCTCATCCTGAATAAGAGCATGTGTTCCAATAACCATATGAATAGTACCAGTTAACAATCCCTTATAAATCTCATTTTTTTCTTTCTTTGTCATAGAACCAGTTAGCAATGAAACGCGAATATCAGTATTCTTAAAAAACTCACATAAATTCATATAATGTTGTGTTGCTAGTATTTCAGTTGGTGCCATTAATGCACTTTGATACCCACATAAATAATTTGCATACATAGCAGTAAAAGCAACAACAGTCTTTCCACTACCAACATCTCCCTGCAATAATCGATTCATCCGATGAGGAGCTTCCAAATCCTTAATAATTTCATCAATAGCTTTCTTTTGATCATTTGTTAAAGTAAAAGGAAGCTTTTTAATAAACTGTTCTAAATCATCTCGAGATATTTCACGTATTAAACCATTTTTCTCTCGTTTCTTTTGCTGCTTTAAATAATTAATTTTAAACATAAATTGAAATAATTCTTCATACTTCAAACGAATCGTAACCTCTTTTAATTTTTCAGAAGTACTAGGATTATGAATAATATTTAAAGCTGTCTTTTTATTAACAAAATGATATTTCTCTTGATATTCATTTGGTATATAATCCATAACCTCTTTTCCATACATTAAAAGAGCCATGTTAATATAAGTAGACATATTTTTATTTGTAAGACCACTAGTACAATGATATACCGGTTCAATTTTAACTTTATTAGATAACACATCAAATTTAATATCACTTGCCGTAATAACATTTTTACTTTTATCTAGCTTTCCAATTACAATGACATCTGTACCAACTAAAAGCTTACTTTTTAAAAATGCTCGATTAAAAATAGAAACACCTACAACTCCAGATGGAGTAACAAGTCGAAAATTCATTTTATTTAGTCCTGCCTTAAAACGCATTAAAATAGGAACACTTTCTATCTTTCCATCAATAATAATTTTTTCACCATCCTCAATATTTGAAAGCTCATCTCGCTTTAAAATATCATATCGAAATGGATAATGAGTTACCAAATCATCAACCGTAAAAATTCCTATTTTATTTAATAAAGAAAGAGATTTAGGACCAATACCTTTTACATCTTTTAACTCCGCCATACAACCACTTCCTTCTTGCATATTATACCATAAAGATTATTTTTTTGAAAGAAAAAGATTTTGTTTTTTATAAAAATAAATTACATAATTTAATATAATAAATAAAAAAATAGAAATAACAAAAATAAATTTTTTTCATTTTTTTATTGACAAAATAACCTATTTCGATTAGTATAGTAATCACCAATTCGGAATTAGGCGAATTGGTCGCTAGTATCACACTAGCCAACCCCTTTTTATTCTTTTTGGAAGCTGGCCTCAGGGGGTCCAGCTTCTTAGATTAAAAATAAAAAAAGACGTTTGCCGACGTCTTTTTTTGTATATATTTATATGTTTTATATTAATGCATGCGATGCTGATACTGATAAGTATCTTCAGAATCATTAAATCCATGAGCTTGATAATCATCTTCAGCCAAAGAATCATTCCAAACAACATCACCTTCAGTTGTTTCTCCAAAATCAATATAAATATCTGAATCAACAGTAGACTTTTTTGCTTTACCAAATTTTAAACTCTGTAAAAAATTATCCATAGCAATTTTAGATTCACGTTTCATAGAATCTAACACTAAATACTTATCTTTTTCATATAAGGAATAATTTTCATCTTCTCCATAAAGAAGTTGCGTCACTACATCAATATCAAAATCTTTATATTTCTTAAACAATGTACTAAGAAACAAAACATTAGCGATATTAAAACGAGAACTAACCCTCTTTTTAGCTAAAAGCTTCAACATTTCCATTAATTCACTAGAATCATATACGTGCATTTCACCCAAAACACCTGAAGGAACTTTTAACAATTCTAGTTCAACACTTCCCTCATCAGTCAAAGAATCAAGTCCCGCATATCTCAAAAATGTATAAATATCATCCAAAGACATTTCATTTTTTAATATATCTTCTTGATCAACAATTAATAAACTCAAAATATCTTGAGTACTCATCTCTAACATTTCTTCTCCATATGTTAAAGAATCAATCATTTTTCTAATATTCTCTTTTTTATAATTAGTAAAAAGAGAATAATTATAACTTTTAAATATTTTTTTATCCATATTACTTAACTCCTGAAATAACATTTTGATTAGTTTTACTGTTCTTTTCAAATGCCCGACGATATTGAATAGAAACAGCACGATAACAATCATCATATTCTTCTAACGCTAAAACCAAAGGTGAATTTTCAAATTTTATATCTACCATACGCCTAGCAGTTCTTCTTGAATGCTGTACTGGAACATCAGCCAAATCATAAGAAAAAATAACTTGACGTGGTAAAAAGTGTTCACTAACAATATGCAACAACATATTCAAATCATTTAACTTATTATATATCTTAGCATAATTAGGATACATAGATTGACCATAAGAATCATGATATTGAATATTAAAACCTTGATTCAACAACAAATCAAATAAATAAACATCATCAATACTCGATGGATGAGTACTTATCACCAAATTATGAAGTACATAATCATGATAAAATATTGATTTAGTATAATGACTAAGATGATTAAATAAATCAGAAAGAACAGTAGCTTCATGTCCACTAGAAATATCTGGAATCTTCAAAACACTAGGAAGGTCAGTATGATCCATAGTTGCTGGAGGATCAAGTTGAATACTCTGCCCAACTAAATCAAATAATTGTTTAGATACAGAAGTAACCTCTTCTCTAGAAAATGAATCAACAGAAAAATACATAGAATACTTCTGATAAAAATCAAAAACAGCATCATGAAATACTTTTTTTTGCCCATTTTGGCATGCCATAACGATTTCATCATAAAAACTTTCATCTCGATGACTACATTTTAAAAATACTAATAAATGGCATAAATCATATAGAAACCCATGTTGATCAATATCTTCATCAATATCATCTTGCTTTTCCAAATATAATAAATTATGCTCCCGATGCAATATATCGAATGAATCTTGAAAAATAGATTCTATAAAATTCCCAGGCCATTCTAAAGAATGATATTGATCAAGTTTTACTATAAAATATCGATGAAGTAATTTTTTTTGTTCCGAAGTAAGATGATAAAAAGCTGAAACTTCATCAAGAAAAAGAGGAAACCATTCATTTATAAAATCATCTTTCGTCTCAGTATCAGAAACACAATCATTCAACATAACCTTAAATGGACTAGTAGGACTATCTACTAACAATCTCATAATATCTCCTATTTTAGTTCTAGAATCATAAAAACTTTTTTCATCAATTCTCATAGCAGCACATAAGTGAAAAACTGAATCTGTTCTAGAGCTTTCCCTAGCTAAAGCAAGAGATAACAAAGAAGAAGGCAAAGGATCAGCAGATAAACCAAATAAATGTTCAGGCTCTTCAAAAGATATATCTTTATGCTGAAATTGCAAATGACTAGAATGCAAAAGCATACGAAATTGAACTAAAATCATATGAAAATATTCTGATAATGCCATACCAACTTCAGCAGTTAAATTAATAGAAATACCATTTATATTCAAATATTCCGGAGTAACTAAATTATTAGTAGCTCGAAAATCACTATATAAATATTCCTCTTTTGATAAAAAGCCTAAAATCCTTGCTCGAACCATATTATGATCAAAATTCTTCCCACATTTTTTTTCTATTTCATTCAGAATTCGAGCTATTAACCTATTCTCAATGCTTTGATAATAATTTCGCCCTATTTTTCCCATAATACACTCCCATTCTTTATTAAGATAACAAAGATCTCATTTTCATTATTTTCTCCATATCTTCAGAATATGGTTTTCTATGTTTTACAAAATTATCAGAGCCACTTTTTTCATAATGATATCTTGGAATTAATTGTAACTGAAAATGAGAAACACTACCATCACTAATACTACATAAATAAACACTTTCTGCATTATATACTCTCTTTAAGTATAGCATAGCTTTTTGTGTAAATGAAATAATTCTTTGACATACATCTGAATCAATCTCTGATAAATCAGAAAAATGTTTTTTTGAAGAAATAACCAAATGCCCTTCCGCTCTAGGATGCTTATCAAAAAAACAGACAAGATCATCATCTTCATAAAGTAACATATCATGACCATATAAGATATGATTATGAGCTTGATTAAAACAAACTGGACAAATACCTGATTCATACAAATCATCCTCTGTTATCCATTTTTCTTGAATTAATCGTACAATTTCATTTTCTGCATAATTTTTCAAATTTTTCATGAATTTCACCTTAATCACTTGATTCAATATGATCTAATAAAAACATAAAACCATATCCAAATAAAAATGCTACTACTAATCCTATTATATAGAATAATGCAGTTAATACTTTACCAGTAACAAAAAATACAAGAAGCAATACAATAGCAATAACAATACCAATTCGAATAAACCATGTAGAAATAAATGAGATAATAGAAACCATTCGTTCTTTATCATCATTAGATGTATCATGATTATTTTGATTCACCTCATCTTCTGCAAAATCATCATCAGAATATTCATATTCTTCATATTCATCATATTGTTCCATACATTCCCCCCTTTCAAATTGCACATATTATACTACAAATTTTAAAAAAAGGGAAGCCTATCAAGAAAAATCCGCTAAAACACGGATTTTTTTGATATACTATTCATTCTCTTTATTCTGTAAATTTTGATAGTATTCATAAGTTTGTTCAGCCTGTTCCTTATTTTGACTTAATAATTGATCTCCTGCTTTATTCAACTTATTTAGAGAACGATATCGATCTTCTCCTAACATAAACTCTTCATATTTTGAAAAGTCAGCATTACTATCCACTTTAAATTCTCTATTTTCAGGATTGTAATGGAAAAGTGGGAAATAACCAGACTGAGTTGCTTCTTTTTCTTCTTGAATACTATTTTTCATTCCCTTGATAATTCCTTGAGCAATACAAGGAGCATAAGCAATAATTATACTTGGTCCATTATAAGCTTCAGCTTCTTTCATAACCTTAATTGCTTGCATTGCATTGGCACCTAATGAAATAGTTCCAACATAAACATGCGGATAAGAAAGTGCCATCTTTGCCAAATTCTTTTTTGCTGTTTCTTTTCCACTAGCAGCAAATTTAGCAACTGCACCAGTTCTTGTAGACTTAGAAGCTTGTCCTCCTGTATTAGAATAAACTTCTGTATCTAATACCAATATATTAACATTTTCACGATTAGCTAAAACATGATCTATTCCATTATATCCAATATCATATGCCCAACCATCTCCACCAATCATCCAAACAGATTTAGGAGCAATAAAATCTTTTAATTCCTTTAAATGATCAATTTTAGTTTCATCTATCACTTCTAATAAAGCATTAGCTGTTTCCTCGGTAATTTCTTTAGCATAATTTTTATAGATCTCCATTTCACTCTTCTTAACAAGATGAATATGATTTTCAATTAAAGCAACAATCTGCTTTTTCATTGTTTGATCAGCAATTCTCATACCAAAACCAAACTCTGCATTATCTTCAAATAAAGAATTTGCCCAAGGAATCGTATATGGCATAGATGGAGTACTAGCACCATAAATAGAAGAACATCCAGTAGCATTTGCAACAATCATTCGATCTCCAAACAATTGTGTTAATAGTTTTAAATAAGGAGTTTCTCCACAACCAGCACAAGCTCCTGGAAATTCAAATCTTGGTTGTTTAAACTGACTTCCTTTAACAGTAGTATCAGGCATTACATCTTCTTTTGGTTTTACTTCTTCATACAAATATTTATACTCTTCATCACGTTTATCTTCTAATAATTCACTCTTCATTTTCATAACAAGGGCTTTAGCACCTGCTTTTCCAGGACAAACTTCACTACAAAGACCACATCCAGTACAATCTGGTAAACTAACTCCAATCGTAAATTTCAAATCCTGATCTTTAATATTTGCATCAGCTAAATGTCTACTAACAGACTCTGGAGCATCAATTACCTCTTTTTCATCCAATAAGAAAGGTCTAACAACAGCATGAGGACAAACTAAACTACACATATTACAATGAATACAATTATCTGAATCATAACAAGGAGCCATCTCACTACTATCACGTTTATCTAATTTTGAAGTACCAGCCTCAAATTCACCATTTGGTATCTTAACAAAACGACTGACTGGTAAAGAATCTCCTTCCATAGAGTCAATCACTTCAAATAAGCTCTTCTTCTTTTCTATATCAGAATCAAAATCAACAAATGGTACTTTAACTGGAATTAGCGACTCCAAAGAAGCATCAATAGCTTGAATATTCTTCTCAACAAGATTTCCACCCTTATTTGCAAATTTTACAGAAAGATTTTCTTTAATCTTTTGAACAGCAAAATTAAAATCAACTATCTTACCAAGTTTAAACAAAATAGTTTCCATGATAGTACTAATCTTACCTGGAAGTCCAGACTCACTAGCAATCCTACTAGCATCAACAACAAACATTTTTACATGCTTATTTTGTAAAATCTTCTTGTCATGATTACTCATCATAGCTAAGACTTCATCTGGATTCTTACTTGTATTTAAAATAAATACTCCTTTATCAGCTATCTTATCTAGCATCTTAATTCGATGAAGATAACTATCCTTTGTACATACAACAATATTTGCCTTTTCCACATAATAAGTACTAGAAATAGGATTATTTCCAAAACGAAGATTAGCAATCGTTACTCCCCCACTCTTCTTAGAATCATATTGGAAATAACCTTGTACATAAGCATTTGTATAAGTACCAGTTATCTTCATTAAATCCTTAGAAGCAGAAACCATTCCATCACTACCATATCCATAAATTAAAAATTCAGCAGATCTACTTGGTAGCATAAATTTCTCATCATAAGGAATACTTAAATTAGTAATATCATCTTGAATACCAACAGTAAAATTATGATGAACTTCTCTTGTATCTAGAAAATCAAAAACACCTTTTATCATAGCAGGAGTAGTATTTTTACTAGATAAACCATATCTTCCACCATAAACACTAACTCTAGCATCAGCATTCTTGATAGTTTGAATAATATCCAAATATAATGGTTCTCCACTAGCTCCTGGTTCTTTTGTACGATCAAGAACTGCTATTTTCTTAACACTCTTAGGTAATTCATTTAAAAAGTATTTAGAACTAAATGGACGATATAAATGAACTTCCATTAAGCCAACTGGCTCATTTTTTTCTTTTACTAAATATTCTACAGTCTCTCGAATAGTCTCACAAACAGAACCCATCGCAACAATTACTTTATTAGCCGTAGGACTACCATAATAATTAAATGGTTTATAGTTTTTTCCAGTAATCTTATTAATCTTAGCCATATAATCATTTACAATATCAGGTACTTTATTATAGTATTCATTTCGAACTTCAGTAGCTTGAAAATAAATATCCTCATTTTGAGCAGTACCACGAATAGTAGGCTTATTAGGATTCATAGCACGAGAACGAAATTCTCTCAAACTTTTTTCATCAATAAATCCTTTTAGCTTTTCAGTATCAATAACTTCAACTTTTTGTAATTCATGACTCGTACGAAAACCATCAAAAAAGTTAACAAATGGAACCTTTCCTTTTATAGCAGAAAGATGTGCTACACCTGTTAAATCCATAACTTGTTGAACTGAACTAGAAGCAAGCATTGCAAAACCAGTACTACGAGTTGCATAAACATCTTGATGATCTCCAAAAATAGATAAAGCATGTGTTGCAAGACTACGTGCAGCAACATGAATAACACAGGGAAGTAATTCTCCTGCTATTTTATACATATTAGGAATCATTAATAAAAGTCCTTGACTTGCCGTATAAGTAGTTGTTAAACAACCAGCTTGCAAAGAGCCATGAACCATACCAGCAGCTCCTGCTTCACTTTCCATTTCTACAACCTTAACTGGAGTATCAAAAAAATTAAGCTTTCCCTCACTACTCCATTTATCTGTAAGTTCAGCCATAGGACTAGCTGGAGTAATTGGATAAATACCAGCTACCTCTGTAAAATTATAGGAAACATAAGCTGCCGCTTCATTTCCATCCATTATCTTCATCATAAGAACCATCCTTTCACTATAAAACATTATAACATAAAAAAAGAAAATAAGTACAATATCTACTTATTTTCATATTATTTCAGTTAATATAAAATCTCCTTAATTAATCTCTTAGCCTTATCTTCACAACAATCATTAGAATGATTAATAAAAATCCTTCTTTTCTCTAATTCATCATCATTCATTTTTTCAAACTGACCATCATACTGATAACCATCTATGATTTCATTATTATGATTAAAAACCATAATATCAAGATGATCATGAAAAACCTCCACAAAAGGCACATGATTATATTCAAAATGACCTGTCGCAAAAGCAGCACATCCACCATCGATATTAATATAATGTTCTCCTTTATTATAAAAAAATCCACGATTATTTTCAACAGGAGTATGTCCAATAATAGTAAGATATCCATCTTTTCCTATATGATTATAACCAATGATTTCACCAACAAAAAATAAAAATGAATCCCTTATTTCTTCCCTAGTCCAAACAGCTTTTTCAACTTTTTTATCATTATCAGATAATTTCATATGACAATCATCAAACACTTCCTTTGGAGCTTGAGCATGAACCAATAATAATTGATTTCCATCAATGATTTCAGGAAACTTCTGATAAATATCCAAATTACCTAAAAAGTCTTTTAATTCCTCACACTTCTCTTCACCATTCTCCAAAGCATCTAATTCCCCTTCTATAATCCATCCACCATTTAACATCCAATCAGACCAATGATTAAATGCCTTCCCTGGTTTTCTCTTTAATAATGCCTGATACATCATCAACTCATGATTTCCTGCTAAATAATGAACATGAATATTTCCTTTACCATGAATTCTATCAATAACATCTTCCAACAATCGAAAAGAATCTAATCCTCTATCAATCAAATCACCATTAATATATAATTCAACATCATCCACTAAAGAAACATTTTCTAAATAACCAATAATAGAATCATAAACTTCACCATTACCATGTAAATCACTAACAATATATTTTCTCATGAAACCACCCCAAAATCCAACATATTATAACATAAATAAAAAGAAAATCCAACAGTTTGACTATAGAATTATTTATTTATATAATAAAAAAAAGGAGCTTACCATGAAAGAATATTTTAAAGAACAAATATCAAACATCAAAAAAATAATTTATCTATCAAAAATAGATTTAGTGAGAACATATAGAGGATCTACACTAGGATGGTTTTGGGCTATTTTTAAACCAGCATTTGCTATAATAATATATTACTTTACTTTTATAATTGGATTAAAAGTATCAAAAGATATCTTTGGTTATCCATATTTTTTATGGCTAATAGCAGGAATTGTCCCATGGTTTTTCATAAGAGATATTCTTCAACAAGGTGTTGAAAGTATAAGAAAATATCATTATCTAGTAACAAAAGTAAAATTTCCTGTTTCTATCATACCCACTTTTACAACATTATCTAACTTTATCATACATCTAATACTATTAATATTAGTTTTTGCTTGTTTCATAATTAGTAATCATTCATTAACAATATATATCATTCAATTACCAATATATATCACTCTAATGTTTCTTTTCTTTAATTTTCTAAACTTATTTTTATCATCTTTATCAGCGATTAGTAAAGATTTCTGTAGTTTTATTAAATCATTTACTACCGCAATATTCTGGCTATCAGGAATAATATAGGATATATCAAATATTAACATAAAATGGTTAAAATATTTATTTTATTTAAACCCAGTAACATTTATAGTCAATGGATACAGAAATTGTTTTATAAAACATATATGGATAATAGAAGAACCTTTTCAATTGCTTATCTATATAAGCTCATTAGTTTTAATGATATTGATAAGTACATGGACTTATAAAAAAGTCAAAAAAGAAATTCCTGATTTATTATAGGAGGAATCATGAAAAAAAAAATAACTGTAAAATTCAAAAATGTAACAAAAGAATATCGTTTAGCACAAAAATCAAAAAAAGGTATTATTTCCTTATTATTTAATAAAAAAAATATAAAAACAAAAAAAGTATTAGATAATATTTCTTTTGAAATAAAAAAAGGAGAAAGCGTAGCAATCCTAGGAAAAAATGGTATGGGCAAATCTACAATTATTAAACTATTATCAGGTATATCTTATCCAACAAATGGAGATATTATAACAGAAGGTAAAATTAGTTCTATTCTAGAATTAAACGCTGGATTCGAAACTGATTTTACTGGAAGAGAAAACATCTATCTAAAATGTCAAATATTAGATTTAACAAAAGAAGAAACAGACAATATATTAGATAAAATCATAGAATTTGCTGATATTGGAGAATATATTGATGAACCGGTCAGAACCTATTCATCCGGTATGAGAGCAAGACTTGGTTTTGCAATAAGTGTTCACATAAAACCAGATATTCTAGCCATAGATGAAGTATTTAGTGTAGGAGACTATAGTTTCAAGCAAAAATGTTTCAATAAAATAAAAGAAATAAAAAATGATGAAAACGCTACCTTTATACTAGTAACTCATTCCCCAGAAATAGCTGAAGAATTCTGTACAAGAGGATTATTATTAGATAAAGGAAAAATCATTTATGATGGAAAAATAAAAACATGTATCAATCAATATTTAAAATTATAAAGAAGAGCATCAAACTCTTCTTTTTCTATTCAAAACATGCTGAATTACCATCATAATAAAAATCACAATACCATGAACTATCATTAGCTCCTACACAGCCATTCGAATCAACATATACATATAATCCCGAAATACTACATACAAAATAAGATCCTTCATCAACACAATAATTTGTATTTTCACCAAAAGCCTGCTTTAATATCTCCAAATTGTCTTCATAATATGGACTCCTATAATTATCTACTAATAAATCAAATACAGAACCTCTTAAAGAATAAGATCCCTTTTTGACACCAGGATTATTACTTTCCATTTCCTCTGTAACATTAAATTCCACATAACTTTCTTCTACTTTTTTATTGACCAACTTATGTTTTAAATAAATATTTTTACCAGTTTCTGTTCCAGTATTATATTTAATAATTTGTTTCGAAATAGTTTTATCTAACCAAACATAAGATGAAGTACCCACATTTTCATCATACTTATTTATGGTATATACATAACCATCAGTTAATGTAGATAATTCAATCTTTGCTTCTATGTCTATACTAAGATTACATACAGCATAAACACTAAAAGAAGTGAATAAAAGTAATAAAAATAACAAAAGAAGTAAACTATTTTTATGATATCTTTTTGATAAAATAAATAAACAAATTACAAATAATAGAAAAAGAATAGTTCCCATATTACCTGTAGCAGGATTAATAATCACATCATTCGACTTAGCCATAACTAAATGAGTATTAGAACTATACACATTATCATCATTCAATAATTCTTCAGGAATAGTTTTCATATAAGAAACTCTTAACAATACTTCTTTAGTTTCATTCTTTTTTATGACATTAGATTTGTCTTCCGTACTAATCATATAATTAAAGTATTCATTATTATAATTAGAATCCAACTCATAATCTTTATCCGTATCATTCTTTATAATCATTTTATATTCAATAAAACTACCAACTTCATCTAACTTAATATCAAATATCAATTTTTTTCCATCAATAACTGGTTCCAATTTTTGAACTGCACTTTCAGACTTATTTAAAATCTCTATTTTTTCAATAGAAATATTATCTAGAGAGCACTCTTCCGCTCTAACAACAAATGGTACCAATAATCCAGTCAATATAACGAATAATATAAATAAAGTTTTCTTTTTCATATTCAAATCTCCTTTACTATAAATTAATTATATCAAAAATAATTCAAAAAAAAAAAAAGATATAGATTTCTCTACACCTTTACACTTTTTTCTTAGCGATAAATATACTACTACCTACTATAACAATAATAGTACCAATTAGTAATGTAATACCATTATTCCATGTCTTTGGATTTGTTATAGTATCAACTATATTTGTTTTATTATCTTCTTTATTATTTGAATTATCTTCTTTTCTAAAACTAAATACAGGTAAACTTGCTGCATAATCATCTAATGTTTCTTCTGGAACATTATAGTTTGAATTTGATAAACTCTTATTTACATATTTACCACTAGAAATCATATCAGAATATATTTCACTAGAAGCAATTGGCCCATTATTCAATTCATCCCATAACTCATCACTATAATCTAGCACAGTTTTTCTCATAAAATCTACATTATCCAAGAAACTACTAGCTAATGTTGTATCTTCCTCTTTCCACTTTACAGTATTATTTACAAAAAATAAATGTGTATACTCACCCCACCAATTAAATCCACCTCTTACATTAATGAAAGTAAAACATACTTTCTTGATTCCTGTATCAACATTTTCTAATATCAAAGGAATATATGTATAAAAGGTCCATGTAATTCCTCCAATACTTCTATCATAGAATCCCATCAATTGATGTCGTTGAAGAAAATTATTAAAATTTATTTCAGTAGGCATATGATAATACTCATATTCATTTAACTGATAAAATTCATCAGTAAGATATGGAACATATTCCCTAAATTCAGATTCATAAGGAGCTCCATCATAAGAGCTCCAATAATACTTATGATTATAAGAACTGAGAGTCTTATGAAAACTATTTTCATCATACTCAAAATAATATTGCTTAGTATTAGAATCATATTGTGAATCAAAATTCAAAGTACCACTTTTATCATATAACTTAAACTTTAAATTACCCGCAACACTTTCATCTTCATCCACAAAAAATCTGTAATCAATATTTACATTATTATATACTTGTAATGCAG
>CAMYXG010000017.1 GCA_947303225.1 uncultured Caryophanales bacterium
ATTTTTATGATTAATAGGATTTTAAATATTTATTATTTTATAATATTTTATAAAATTATTTTTAATTATTTTTAAAAAAAAAAAAAAAAAACAGTCAATATAATGTATACTGTTTTTATGTTAGATTTCAATTTAGGTAATTCTCATTTCTGAGAGTTTTCTTTTGCTTTCATTTTTTTAAAGCTATCTGCTAGCTCTTTTATTTTTCTAAGTCTATGATTTAATCCTGATTTACTAATTGTTTTTCCCGTTTCTATCGATATTATTTCTGCTAGTTCTTTTAAAGATGTTTCAGGATACTTTTTACGATATTCTAATACTTCTTTTACTTTTTCATCTAGAAGCATTACACCATCGTTTTCTTCTATTATTTTTATTTCTTCTAACTGATTTGTCGCTGTTTGAATTACTTTATCCATATTTGCTTGTTCCATATTATTCAAACGATTTGTTTTATTTTTTTGATCTCGATAAATTCTTACATCTTCAAAATATAATACTGCTTTTGTAGCACCAATTATTTTTAAGAAATCACTTATTTTCTCTGCTTCTTTTATATAAATCATGTATCCCTTTTCACGATTTAGAATTTTAGCATTTAATTCAAAGATATTTAATAGTTTTTGGATGAAAACTGCTTCTTTTGGATGCAAGACTAATAATTCCATATGATATCTAGAGGTTTTTGGATCGTTAATACTACCAATTGCTAGAAAAGTTCCTCTTAAATAGGCTCTTATTTCTTCATTTGCTCCCACTATGTAGTTTGGAACTGTTTCAATATAATGATTATTTTGATCAAATAATCCTAAATTTTGTAAAACATTATTTGGTTCATTCTCAATTATTATTTGATATAATTCTCTTTTACTAAAATTAACATTCGAAATGATTTTTGATTTTATTTCTCGATTATAAAGCACTTGAAAAGAATCTTTTAACCTCTTTACAATCATTTTATTCTCTGTTGTCATTACTATTTTTTCATTTTTAATAACTCCATTATTCCGTATATATCCAGATAATTCAGCAATCAGTTCTGACTTCGTACAATCATGAGAAGATATTTCTTCTTTTACTCTTACTGTATATGACATTATTTCCTCATTAAATAGGCAAATATTAATGAACTTAATTTTAAGCTATCATGTTTTAATGTATTGTCTTTATCAATAATCATTAAATCATCTTCAATTAATTCTACTCCAATTTTATTTAATTCTTCATAATCAATTAATACTGGATCTTTTTGTTCTTCAGTTTAATATTTCTTTGCCATTTCTTCACTTATTTTTTTATTATTTGCAATTACAACTTCCACTTTCTTTTTATCTAGATATTTATTTAATAACTTTACGTGATCACCAACGGTAAAACCATCTGTTTCTCCTGGTTGAGTGACAATATTTGATAGGTACATGATTGGGGCTTTCGACTTATTAAATGCCTCTTTTACTTCTTTACAAATAATATTTGGTAAAATACTTGTATAAAGACTTCCCATACTAAAAATGATTAAGTCTGCTTTCTGAATTGCTTTTATTACTTCTGGTAAAACTTCTGGCTCATTTTTGTAGAAGATTCTTTCAAATTGACGATGAGCTTGAGTTATTTGTTCTTCTCCTTCAATGATGTTTCCATCTTTGTCTAGTCCCATTAGAGTTAAATTGGAATCTTCTGAAATTGGTAATACGGTATGTCTTACATCTAATAGTTTACTTAGTGATGCAATAGATGCTTTGAGAGATCCTGTGATATCTAACATAGCTGTTAAAATTAAGTTTCCTACTGCATGACCATCTAAATCACTAGAAGTCTTGAAACGATATGACATCATTTCTTTAATTGGATCATCAATTTGAGAAAGATTTGTAATGACCTTTCTGATATCTCCGATTGCTGGAATATGGAATTCTTCTCTTAGTTTTCCTGTTGATCTACCATTATCTGATACTGTTATTACGGCTGTGATATCTACAGGAAAATCTTTTAATCCTCTTAATAAATAAGATATTCCTGTTCCTCCACCTAATACAACTACTTTTTTATACATATTATCCTCCTAATTCTTGTTTATTTCTTGTATTTATACATAAATATATTCCTGATATGATTGCTAGTAAAGATACGATTTGTGCTACTTTTAAACTCCCAATCATTAATGAATCACTACGAAATGTTTCAATTATGATTCTTTCTAATCCATACCATATAAGATAGGTTCCTGTTAATTGACCATTTTTTGTTTTCTTTTTAGATTTTAATAAGATTAGGATTGTAAATCCAATAAAAGAAAAAATGGATTCATATAAAAATGTTGGTTCTCTATAATAATGATCTATATACATTCCATTCATTATAAAGCGAGGGAGATGAAGCTTTTTAAAAAAACTTTTTGAAACAATTCTTCCATAAGCTTCCCCGTTAAAGAAGTTTCCCCAACGTCCTATTGATTGAGCTAATAATAAGCCAACTACAATGATATCTGTCATTTTTAAAATAGATACATTATTCTTTCTACAGTAGATTATTACAAATATAAGTGTAGCTATAATTCCACCATGAATGGCAAGTCCTCCATTCCATATCATAAGAATTTCAATTGGATTACTTATATAGTAATTAAAATTAAACAATACATAATAAAGCCTTGCACCTAAAATACCTATCAATACTCCGTAAAAAAATAAGTTTGAAATAAAATCTTCATTCAATTTTTCTTTCTTTGATTCTTTTCTAATTATAATATAGGCTGTTAGAATAGCAACTAATATAAAGAATGAGTACCATTTTATTTGAAAAAATCCTAAGTCTAATAATGTACTATTCATGATTTTTTTACCTTGCTAATGATATTTTTAATAATTTCTTCCATAATGAAATTTGTTATAGATAATAATACAGCAGCAAATAAAGCAATATATAGATTATCCATATCAAAGTGACTTTGCAATAACCAATCTGTTAGTTTTAAGATAAAAACATTTATACATGGATAAAACAATCCTAAAGTAATTCCTGTTATTGGAATTGTTAGTGTTACTAAAATTGGTTTTATTGTCTTATTCAGACAATATATGATTAATACAATGATAAATGACCATAGTATTAAATGATGATTATCAATATGAATCGATTTAAATAGACTAGTTACTAGAATGAAGACTAAGGTGTATCCCATCATGTATAATAACCAGTCAATAAATCCTTGAAATAGTATTATTCCTTTTTCTTTTTCTTTTGTTTTTTTCATATAACCACCTTTTTATGAGTTATTATTTTTAAATACATAGGCATAATGCCAATAATACAAATATTATAAGAAACATTATAAATATATAATAGTATTTTTTTGTTTTTTTTGTAAAAATATGTAGTAATAAAAATATAAAGTTCAATACAAAAACCAATATTGTTATCATTAAATAAATATGATTTCTATACGAAAAATCAGATGTGATAATTTTTAATTTTTCATAATTTTTAGATATTATCGAACCAATAATGCATCCTAATCCTACTATATAAAAAATAAAACTGGGGGGGATTGCTTCTTTAGAGTAAAAAGCTACACATGAAAATAGTAAAAAATATTGTCCAAATATAAAGAAGACCAAATGATTCATTCCTAATTCACCAACAACTAGCAAAGATAATAGAGAGAGAATAAACCATGTTATAAATATTCTTCCTATTATTTTGTCTTTTTTTGACTCTTTCATGATACCTCCTATAGTATTCTTCTTAAAAACTCTCCTGTATAGGATTGTTTGCTTTTTGCAACTTCTTCTGGGGTTCCAGTTGCGACTATGGTTCCTCCACCATCTCCGCCTTCTGGTCCTAAATCAATAATATGGTCAGCTACTTTGATTACATCTAAGTTATGTTCTATTACTACAACTGTGTCTTTATTATCTACTATTTTCTGTAAAATTGCAAGCAACCTTTTGATATCATCTGTATGAAGTCCAGTTGTTGGTTCATCTAGAACAAATAGTGTTTTACCTGTTGCTTTCTTTTGTAATTCTTTGGCTAATTTTACTCTTTCTGCTTCTCCTCCGGACAAAGTAGGAGCACTTTGTCCTAGTTGAATATAACCCAATCCTACATCTTCTAATACTTGAAGCTTTCTTTTAATTTTTGGAACATTTTCAAAAAAATCTAATGCTTCTGTCACTCTCATGTCTAATACTTCAGCAATATTTTTCCCTTTATATTTTATGTTTAAAGTTTCTCTATTATAACGAGTTCCATGACACACTTCACATGGTACGTAAACATCTGGCAAGAAATGCATTTCTATTTTTTTTACTCCATCTCCACGACAGGCTTCACATCTTCCTCCTTTTACATTGAAGGAAAAACGATTTTTTTCAAATCCAAACATTTTTGCCTCTTTTGTGGTGGTGAACAGAGTCCTAATGTCATCAAATACTCCTGTGTAAGTTGCTGGATTAGAGCGAGGAGTTCTTCCAATTGGATTTTGTGAGATTGCGACAATTTTATCTAGATTTTCAATTCCTAGTATCTTATCAAACTTTCCTGGCTTTTCTTTACTCTTATAAATTTTTTGTGATACTGCTTTTACTAATATTTCGTTAATTAAAGAAGACTTTCCTGAACCAGATACTCCTGTTATACATGTAAAGACTCCTAAAGGAATATCTACATCTATATTTTTTAAATTATTTTCTTTTGCACCTTTAATTTTTACATATTTTTTTATCCCTTTTCTTCTTGTTTTTGGTACTTCAATCTTTTTTTTGCCACTTAAGTATTGTCCTGTAATACTATTTTCATTTTTCATGACTTCTTTAGGTGTACCTTGTGCTACAATATTTCCACCTAAGTCTCCAGCACCTGGTCCAATATCAACTAAATAATCACATGCAAGCATTGTATCTGTGTCATGTTCTACTACAATTAAGGTATTTCCAAGGTCTCTCATTTCTAACATAGATTTAATCAGTCTTTCATTATCTCTTTGATGAAGTCCAATGCTAGGTTCATCTAATACATATAGTACTCCTGTTAGATGAGAACCAATTTGGGTAGCAAGCCTTATTCTTTGAGCTTCTCCACCTGAAAGAGTTCCTGCACTTCTACTTAGTGTTAAATATTCAAGCCCAACATTCGATAAGAAATGTAATCTATCTAGTATTTCTTTAATGACTAGTCTCGCTATTTCTTGTTTTTCCTTTGATAACTTTAAGTTTTCAAAAAATGGAATTAAGTCTTTAATAGACATTTCTGTTATTTGAAAAATATTCTTTTTTCCTAGCTTTACTTGAAGAACATCATCTGATAATCTTGCTCCATGACAAGTATCACATGTATGTTCAACCATATAATTATCTAACCATTCTCTTACCCAATTAGAATTTGTTTCTAAATGTCTTCTTTCTAGATTATTGATAATTCCTTCGTAGAATTCTTTTTTATCGTATTTGTTTCCACCTTTTGACTTATAGGAAAAACGAATGATTTCATCCGATCCATATAAAATGATTTCTTGTTCTTTTCTTTTTAACTTTTTCCATGGAGTAGTCATCTTAATTTTATAATGTTTGCAAACACATTCTAATTTTAAATAATCTAGTCCTTCTGGATCATCTGTTAATGTTTTAATGCATCCTTCTGATATTGACTTTGTATCATCTGGAATTAGCAGTTCTTCATCAATTTGCATGTTCATTCCTAGTCCTTTACAGTCTGGACATGCTCCGTATGGTGCATTGAAACTAAACATTCTTGGTTCTAGTTCTGGAAGAGAAAATTCACAATGAGGACAAGCAAATTGCTCTGAGAAAACTACTTCTTTTTTTTCCTCTCCAAGTATTTGAATCACTACTTTTCCTCCAGATAGTTTTGTAGATTGTTCTATTGCTTCAAATAATCTGCTTCTTGATTCTTCTTTTAAAGCAATTCTATCTATTACAACATCTATTTTGTGTTTCTTATTTTTATCTAGATTAATATCTTCTCCCAAATCTAACATTTCTTCGTCTACACGAACTCTCACATAGCCTTCTTTCCTAAGCTTTTCAAAAAGTTCCTTATGTGTTCCTTTTTCTCCATGAACTACTGGAGACATAATAATCATTTTAGTACCTAATGGATATTCCATCATCTTATTTGTCATTTCTTCAACACTTTGAGAAGTGATTGGAATGTTATGGTTTGGACAATAAGGGACTCCAACACGAGCAAACACAAGTCTTAAATAATCATAGATTTCTGTGACTGTTCCTACTGTTGAACGTGGATTGTTATTGGTGGTTTTTTGATCAATCGAAATAGCGGGAGATAATCCTTCTATTGAATCCACATCGGGTTTTTCCGATCCTCCTAAAAACTGTCTTGCATAGGCAGATAAACTTTCTACGTATCTTCTTTGTCCTTCTGCATATATTGTATCAAATGCTAAGGAACTCTTTCCACTTCCAGATAATCCTGTCATTACTATCATTTTATTTTTTGGAAGTTCTATATTAATATTCTTTAGATTGTTTTCTCTTGCACCTTTTATTATTATTTTATCCATAGAAATCACCTGTTAGATATTATATCATAGATTGTCCAAATAATCAGTTTCTCCTGTTTTTTTCCACAAAAAAAGTGGAAATAATTTATCTATTTATTTCTTTCCACTATTTTCTGTGAATTATTGAGATTTCATTTCAAAAAGAATATCTCGTAATTCCATTGCTCTTTCGAAGTCTAAATTTTTTGCTGCTTCTCTCATTTCTTGTTCAATTAATTCCATATTCTTTACTAGTTCTTTCTTTGACATAGGTTTCTTCTTTGTTTCTTTTCCTTCATCTACATTGCTAATAACGTCTCTTACCTCTTTTATAATTGTTTTTGGGGTAATATGATGCTTTTCATTATAAGCTTCTTGTATTTTTCGACGTCTAGATGTTTCATCAATAGCTTCTTTCATGGAATCTGTTATTTTATCTCCATACATAATAACATGTCCATTTGCATTTCTTGCACATCTACCAATTGTTTGAATTAGACTTCTATTGCTTCTTAGGAATCCTTCTTTATCGGCATCTAGAATTGCTATTAAGGATACTTCAGGAATGTCTAATCCTTCTCTTAATAAGTTTATTCCTACTAAGACATCATACTTCTTTGCCCTTACATCATGGATGATTTGCATTCTTTCAAGTGTTTTTACTTCACTATGAAGATATGCAACTTTTATATCTAGTTCCTTTAAATAATTTGTCAATTCTTCTGCCATACGAATAGTTAGTGTAGTGATTAAAACTCTTTCATTCTTTTCAATTCGGTTATTAATTTCTCCTACCAAATCGTCAATTTGTCCTTCTGTTTTTCTTACTTCTATTGTTGGATCTAGTAATCCCGTTGGCCTAATGATTTGTTCTACGAATTGATGATTAGTATGTTCTAATTCTAAATCTCCTGGTGTTGCAGACACATAAATGACTTGATTTATCTTTTTCTCAAATTCATCATATTTCAATGGTCTGTTATCAAGGGCACTAGGTAAGCGAAATCCATATTCCACTAAATTTAGTTTTCTTGCTCTATCTCCATTATACATTCCTCTAACTTGTGGTAAGGTTACATGAGATTCATCTACTACTAATAAATAATCATCAGGAAAGAAGTCCATTAATGTCGTTGGTGTTTCACCTGGAAGCCGTCCTGCCATAGGAGCCGAGTAATTTTCGATTCCTGAGCAAAATCCTGTTTCTTCTAACATTTCTAGGTCATACTTCGTTCTTTGTTCTAGACGTTCTGCTGCTAGAAGTTTATTTTGTGACTTTAATTCTTCTAATCTATTTTTTAGTTCTATTTTAATTCTTTCTATAGCTGCTTTTAGTTTATCATCTCCTACTACGAAATGACTAGCAGGAAAAAGACTTATATTTTTCTTATTCTCTGTTACTACTCCAGTTAATACATCTATTTCTGAAATACGATCTATTTCGTCTCCAAAGAATTCTATTCGATAACCTTTATTTCTTTGACCAGCTGGAATTATTTCTAAAACATCTCCTCTTACTCGAAATGTTCCTCGTTTAAAATCGAAGTCATTTCTTTCATACAACATCTCTACTAATTTTGTTAATACTTTATTTCGATCTATTTGTTCTCCTACACTCAAAGTTAACATTTTGCTTTTGTATTCTTCAACTTCTCCAATACCATAAATACAAGAAACACTTGATACAACTATAACATCTCTTCTTGAAATAATAGCAGCGGTTGCTGCATGACGTAATTCATCAATTTCATCATTTATAGAAGAGTCTTTTTCAATATATGTATCTGTTGAAGGAACATATGCTTCTGGTTGATAATAATCATAATATGATACAAAATATTCTACTCTATTGTTTGGAAATAATTCTTTTAATTCTGAATATAATTGTCCTGCAAGTGTTTTATTATGAGCTAAAACAAGGGTTGGTTTATTTGTTTCTTTGATTACATTTGCAATGGTAAATGTTTTTCCAGTTCCCGTTGCTCCTAAAAGCACCTGTTCTTTCTTTCCAGAATTAATTCCTTCTACTAATTGTTTTATTGCTTCCGGTTGATCTCCTGATGGATAATATTTAGAAACTAATTCAAACATAATATCCTCCTTTTTTAGTGATTTTTGAAATATATATTTTATTTTTTAAAAAATTATCTTCATTATATTTTATCATTATGGTCATAGTAAAACAAGGACTTATCATCCTTGTTCTTTTTTTTATTGTTATCGTTTAATTCTCTTTTCATCGTTTTATTTGGATGTCAAATGATTTTTATTTTTACTTTTTTTATAATAAATTTACTTTTCTATGATATACTGAGAATAGTAAGGATGTGATGAAATGACGAATGAATGGAGAAATGAAGGAGAATTTGTTATTGATGATTTTGCTCCAATTTTAGATGGACGATCTAATGAAGAATTAGAACAAATATGCATTGATTTATTAGGTGATATTAAAGAAAATTATCCTAATGATATCTTTTCTAGTTATTTTCCAGGTGCTTTATCTAAAGATAGTGATGTTTTTGAATTAGCAAGAAGAATTGGAGAAGAGAGGTATCGTAGAAGTTCTGAATGGAGTCCACCTAGTTCAAAAGACAGGGACCTTGTTGCGAGAGATTTTGGATTTGCTGCGGCTTATAGTGAACCGTCCCCTTTTATTTCTGTAGTCAAGAGAGGTCTTTTAAAAGAAGTTCGTTCCATTACTTCTACTCTATTAATGAGAGAAGAAGTGGATCCTGAAGAAATTAAGAGACGTGTAAAAGTACTTCATATGTTGGCAGATAATGATGCTTTATCTATTTTTGCTCGTAAATCTATTCCGAGTGATTTCTATGGAGATTCTATAGATGATTTTGAAAAAGATTGTTTAGAATATGATCAAAGACGAGGATATGAGCCGGGTTATACAAAACTATCTACTTTGCAAAGTACACTTCCAAATTTTCTACAGGTTGTTAGTTCTTTTTTAGAGCAAGGGATTGACTTAGAAGAAATCAAAATGGAACATGGCATATCCTTAATGGAAGCATATCAACGTATTAAAAATCGATTTGGAGAATATATTCGAGGAAATGAAATAGTCGATCCTAGTATGGAAAAGGGAGTAGATATTCAAGATAGTCCGGAACAAGATGATGTTTCTATTTCAGAAGAAGTAGAAGAAGAAAACAATGAGATTAGGGAAATGGTAAATAGACCTGATGATGAGAACGCTGAGGACATTCAATCTAGAATTGAGGAAAATAATCAACAAATTCTTGAATTAATGGCAGA
Organism: uncultured Caryophanales bacterium; assembly: GCA_947303225.1. Classification (GTDB taxonomy): domain Bacteria; phylum Bacillota_I; class Bacilli_A; order RF39; family UBA660; genus UBA3789. The sequence goes on from CAMYXG010000017.1 coordinate 9,797, forward strand.
GAATGCTAAGTTAACAGCTACTTTAGTAGAACTTAGTCAAAAAGAACAATCTAATCATCAAGTATTTCAATAAAGAAAGAGGTTCAATTTGAACCTCTTCTTTTTTTCTAATAAGGACTTGGAACATAATTCCATGGACTAATTATATTATTACGATATTGATAATAACTTCCATTATATCCCCATCCATAGTATTGTGACATTTCTAAATGAAGATGACATCCTGTAGAGTATCCTGTTGATCCCATATAAGCTACTACGGTTCCAATATCAACATTTTGTCCTACTGATACTGGTATATTCGGTTGAACATGAGCATATTGTGAGAATACTAATCTTCCATTTACATTATGAACAACTAATACCATATATGCCCCATAATTATCTAGTGTATTTCCTACATAATAAACTCTACCAGGTGCTACAGCGTAAATTGGAGTTCCGCAACCTCTTGTGATATCTACTCCTTTATGTCCACCTGATCCATAGCCCCAACTAATTCTTCCACCTACTACTGGAAAACGGAATCCATTTTCACCGATTACTGCTCCAGCACTCACAGATGAACTTGCTCCAGAAGAAGAACTCTTTGGTGGTACATCACAAGTAACACCTATAACATCACTGGATTTACATCCTTTGCTTCGATAATAATCTACTCTTTGTTGATATAAGGCAATTTGCCCTTTGGTACTTGGAACTGTTCCTTCAACTCCACTGACTTCTTCTTCTATTCTTTCTTTTTCTTTTTCGAGATTTTTCTTTAATTCTTTTAATTCTTCTTGTTTTTTATTCAATTCAATTTTCTTTTTTTCATTTTCTTCAATTAATCTTTTTAATTCTTTCATAACATTATCATTGTATTCTGTTAATTGCTCTGCAACAGACATACGATATACCATGTCTGTGATACTTGTTGCTCCAAAGACATATTCTAAATAGGCATTATTTCCATTTTCTACTTGATAATATTCCATTATCTTTTTACTTTCATTATTCTTTTTTTCAATCTCTTTATTACATTCTTCTATTTCTTTTTGAAGTCTATCCACTTCTTCTTCTGCTGCCTTAATTTTATCTTCTATATCTGCTATATTTTTTTTAACTGCTGCTATTTCTTCTTTTCCTTTGGCAATTTTTGCTTCTTTTTCTTGTAATTCTTTTGTATATTTAGCAACAGCATCTTCATATTCTTGTAATGTTACTGCGTAAGAATTGATTGGAAGTAAGAGTATTGATAATAGAACAATACCAATTATTTTTAATTTATTATTATTCATATTACACCTTTAAATACTTTCTTACAGCACTTGAACTGCCTATCATACCAACAATGATACCTATTAATAATACAATTCCAGATATTTGATAAATAAATGGTTCTGGTTTAATTAATTCAATTAATTGAGAATATAAGTGGCCTTCAAAATGCCTGTAAAATGCTAAATAACCATATGTTGTTATTAAAATAGGAACAATAGAACCAAAGATTCCTAATATCATTCCTTCTATAATAAATGGTGTTTTAATAGTAAAATTACTTGCTCCAACTAAACGCATTATGCTAATTTCTCTACGACGAGCTGATATTGTTAGTTTAATTGTATTAATTATTAAAAATACTGTAACAAGTACTAAGGCAATGACAATTCCAAAAGTCACTTTTTCTACGGAATTAAATGCCTTCACCATTTTATCAACCATTCCAGATCCATAACGAACTACAGAAACATGATCTACTTTTTCTATTTTTTTTGCTGTATTACTAAGTTTTTCAACATTTCGTACTTTTACTTGAAAAGTATCTTTTAATGGACTTTCTTCATCGTCCCAGTTTTCTAATACCGTATTAAATACATCTGATTCTTCTTGCATTTGTTTTTTTACTTCTTGTTTTGATTGAAATGTATACTTCTCAACATTTGGAATTGATTTTAATTCTTTTTCGACATCATCTATATCTTCTTGTTCAATATTATTTTCTAAGAATACAACAATTGTCATATCTCGTTCAATTTCTTTTGTAAAGTTTTGAACATTGTAAGATGCGATAATGGCTATTGCTACAATAATAAGTGTTATTGTTATACATGATATAGATGCCAAAGAAAGAGAAAAATTTCGAATTACGCTTTTAATTGCATCTCTGATGCTTCTTCCTAACATTCTAAATAGTTTCATTCTACATACGTTCCTTTCTGTTTAAATTTCACTAAATGTCCATCTTTTAACGTAATAACTTGTTTCTTCATCTTATTAACAATTTCTTTATCATGAGTAGCCATTATAATTGTTGTTCCTCTCATTTTGTTAATATCTTCTAGTACTTTCATAATCTCCAGACTTTTTTCCGGATCAAGATTTCCAGTTGGTTCATCACACAATAATAACTTTGGATCATTCACAATTGCTCGGGCAATTGCTACTCTTTGTTGCTCTCCTCCTGATAATTGATCTGGATAATTATGAACTTTGTTTTTTAATCCCACATCTTCTAATGCTTTCAATACTTTTGTACGTATTACATCTTTTTTTTCACCAATACATTCTAATGCAAATGCTACGTTTTCATATACTGTTTGTTTTGGTAATAATCTATAATCTTGAAAGACGATTCCTAGTTTACGTCTTAATTTATATACTTTTTTATTTTTTAATTTAGCAACATCTAATCCTCCTACAATTACTTGTCCTTTTGTTGGTTTTTCTTCTCGATAAAGCATTTTAATTAAGGTACTTTTACCACTTCCAGAGCCTCCAATTACAAAGACAAAGGAGCCTTTTTCTATTGCTAGATTTAAATCATATATTGCAGTTACACCATTTTTGTATTTCTTTTCTACATTTTTCATTCTGATTAAATCCATCTATATAATCACCACCTTAGTAATTCATTATATCATATTTTTTATTATAAAAAAAGAAAGCTCTAGTGAATTCTACTAGAAATCTTTTCTTTTACGTTATTTGGCACCCTCTACTTGATAAGAATCTGTTACCAAAAAGAATGCGTCTTTATCTATTTCTTTTATTCCTGTTGTTACACGATAATATTCTCTTGATGGTATTACTGTTAACATAACATTTCTTTTTGTTTTTAAAAACCCACCTTTTACTTCAAATGTAGTAATAGTATGATTTAGGCTTTTTATAATATATTCTTTAATCTCTTCTTCTTTATCCGTGATAATATAAAATGCTTTATTATTAGATATTCCTAATAATACTTTATCTAATACAATGCTATTAATATATAAGAATATAATTGCATATAGTGCATTCGTTGCTCCAAAAAAGATAGATCCAATTACTACTATTATGACATTTATTACCATACTTGACTTTACTACTGGTATTTTATTTTTTTCAAATAATATTTGCGAAATAACAGGAAAACCACCATTATTATAACCACTTTTATACATCATTCCATTTGCTACTCCACTAAGTGCACCAGCAAATATTACCATTAATAGTGGATCACTAGGATCAATTTCTATAATACTTCCAATATTCGTAAATGCTTTTACTAGAATTGGATAGCAAATACATGCTGCTAAGGAACCTATTGTTTTGTTTACTCCCAAATACATCAGGCTTATAACAGCACAAGCAATCGATAGTAATAAAATCATCATTGCAGGATCAAATCCATATAAATACTTTGTAATTGTTGCTACACCATTCGTTCCACCGGCAACTAAATTAAGTGGTAATAGAAACAGATTATATAAAATAGCATTTAATATCAATGAAACAACTAATAATAGAATTCTTTTACCTTTTTTTATCCATTCTTCTTTCATACTATTCTCCTCCAAATACTTCATAGGTATCGGTAATGATATAAAATGCTTCCGGATCTATCATTTTAATACCTTCTTTTAAATTATAGTACTCTTTTGTAGGAAGTACTGCCATTAATACATTCTCATTTTTTCTTTTATAGCCACCTTTTGCCTTAAAAATAGTGATACCATGTCCTAAATTCTTCAATATATAATTCTGTACTTCTCTTTCTTTATTGGTAATAATAAAGAATGCTTTACTATCCGATATACCTAAAACAACTCTGTCGGATATTAAGCTTATCATATATAAAATAATGACTGAATATAACATACTATTTATTCCAAAGAACCAAACAGAGGAGATTACTATTAGGCCATCACTTAGTAACATACTTTTTCCTAAGCTCATTTTAAAGTATTTAGAAATAATCTGATTGATAATATCTGTTCCTCCTGTTGTAAATCCTGCTTTAAAAATTAGTCCTGCTCCTAGTCCATAGAAAAAGCCACCAAATAGTGCAGATAATAATAAATGAGAAGTATCTATTTGTAGCCAAACATTCATATTTTCTGTTATTTTAATAAAAAGAGGAAACAGAATGGTTCCTAATAAGTTTGCTCTTGTTTTCTTTATTCCCAATAGTTTGATGCTTAATAATAGTAAGGTAATATTTAGAAGAAGTACTACTAAAGAATTACTAATTCCAAACAGATGATTTAGTATAATTGCTATACCTCCTACTCCTCCTGGAACTAGATTATTTCTTACTATAAAAATATTATATGAAAGTGATACAATAAAAACTCCAATTATAAATTGAAGGATTCTTTTTTTATAGGATTTTCTTAATATTTCATTCAATATTTTACTATTATTATTTGCGATAAAATTCATACTATATCCCCTTTTTTAAATTACTTTCTATAAAAGCATCAATATCTCCATCTAATACTTTTGAAACATTAC
>CAMYXG010000018.1 GCA_947303225.1 uncultured Caryophanales bacterium
GTTTAGTATAATCAATCGTTGACTCTACATATTCACAAATTCTTGCCATAAAACTAGTTGCTTGAACAGGATACTTACCAACAGTAGTTTCTCCAGACAACATAACACAATCCGTTCCGTCAATGACTGCATTAGCAATATCTGAAACTTCTGCACGAGTAGGTCTTGGATTATGATACATAGAAGCAAGCATTTCTGTAGCAACAATTGCAAATTTTCCATTTTCACGACATTTACGAATAATATTTTTTTGAATAATAGGTAACTCTTCCATTGGAATCTCTACCCCTAAATCTCCTCTAGCAATCATAATACCATCACAAACAGCAATAATCTCATCGATATTATCAATACCAGTTTGACTTTCTATTTTAGCAATCAGTCTGGCATCTCCATTACTTTCTTCAATAATACTACGAACTTGTCGTACATCATCCGCACAATTAACGAATGATAAAGCTAAATAATCACAAGAATGTTCGGCAGCGTACATGATATCTCTATAATCAACTTCACTAACAAATGGTAAATGTAAATCAACACCAGGCACATTAATTGTTTTATGACTCTTAATCTCTCCATCATTAAGAGCTTTTAATAAAATAGAATTTTCTCTTTTCTCAATCACTTCCAAATCAAGTAAAGCATTATCAATTAAAACATGATCTCCAACTTTTATTAAATCAATTGCTTCTGGATGATTAACTCCAAAAGACTCCCGATTTCCATAAGAAACATCTTTTGTCAACAAAATAGTCTCTCCCTCTAGAAGAGATACTCCCTCATCTTCAAAATCTGAAGTTCGAAATTCAGGACCTTTTGTATCATACATAATCGCAACTGGCATTCCCGTTCTTTTACGCACTTCACGAACAACTTCAATCGTATGACGACATCCTTCATCCGTAGCATGAGAAAGATTAATACGCGCACAATTCATCCCATTTAATACTAATTGTTCCATTACTTCAACATTATCACAAGCAGGACCTATACTACAAATAATCTTTGTTTTCTTCATAAATAAACCTCCCATATCTTACTTTATTATATAACAAACCATAATAAAAAGAATCAATTTTACATCAATTCTTTTCATGTTTGACACTTTGGACAGTAAGAAGTTCCTCTTCCACCTACTCGAATTTTAATAATAGTATCTCCACAACGGCAACATATTTTTCCTTCTTTTCCATGAACCAATAATTCATGTTGAAATAATCCATGCACACCTTCACTAGAAGTAAAACTTCGAATAGTAGTACCTCCAGCTTGAATTGCCTTTTTAAGAACAATCCTTGTATTTTGAATAATGATATTACATTCTTTCTTAGTAATCTTGCAACACTTTCTAAGAGGACTAATATAACTCATATAAAGAATCTCATCCACATAAATATTACCAATTCCAGTTATAATACTTTGATCCAATAAAGCAGTCTTAATAGGAATTGTTTTTTTATGAATTTTATCATATAAATAATCTTTTGTAAGATGAGCATCATCAAATTCTAATCCTAATTCCGATAAAGGTTTCATAAGAGATACTCTTTCTTTTGGAATCAAATACATCTTTCCAAATTTTCTAACATCATGATAGCGAAAAGATTCATGATTATCAAATAAAAACTCTACATGTTCATGCTTCAGAATAGTATCAGTTTGTTTTCGAAATAAAAACTTTCCTTCCATCCTAAGATGAATAAGTAAATCATAATGATCTAATTCCATAACAATAAACTTACCACGAGTTTTAATATCATGGATAACTTCATGAATAATTTCTTCTTTAAATTCATTGGTAGTAGGATAAGCAATAATATTATCCCAATAAATATTACAATGAAGAATTTTTCTACCAAGAATCTTTGTTTTTAAACTCTCCACAACAGTAATAACTTCTGGTTTTTCTGGCATAACAACACACTCCTATTATTTCGCTTCATACCAGTTCGTTCCAACCTCAATTTCTACTTTTAATGGAACACTTAAAGTATAAGTATTCTCCATAATATCTCTAACAAGTTTCTTAATCTCTTCTAATTCATTATTTTTAACATTTAATATCAATTCATCATGTACTTGTAATAGTATTTTAGATTTTAAATTCCTTTTATTTAGTTCTTCATATAATTCAACCATTGCTTTCTTTAAAATATCCGCAGCAGTACCTTGAATAGGAGTATTAAGTGCCATTCTTTCACCACTACTTCGAATCATAAAATTCTTAGAAGATAATTCTGGTATAACTCTTCTTCGATTCATCAATGTTGTAACAAAACCATTTTGATAAGCTTCTTTTTTCTCTTTTTCCATATAATCAGATATTCCAGGAAATGTTTCCAAATATTTATCAATAAAACCTTTTGCCTCTTTTACATTAATTCCCAAATCTTCTGATAATCCAAAACTACTAATTCCATAAATAATACCAAAATTAACAGCTTTTGCAGTTCTTCTCATATCTTTTGTTACTTCATTCATTGGTACATGATAAATATCACTAGCTGTTTTACTATGAATATCCATATCTTGAACAAAGGCATCTATCATTTGATCAGCTTTAGCCATGGAAGCAAAAACACGCAATTCTACTTGTGAATAATCACTAGATAATAAACAAGAATCTTCATCAGGGATAAAAGCTTTCCGAATTAAGCGACTATATTCATCTCTTGCTGGAATATTTTGAAGATTAGGACTAATACTAGAAAGTCTCCCAGTCCGAGTTAAAGTCTGTGTAAAAGTAGTATGAATTCTACCATCTTCTCTAATCTCATTTAATAGACCAACTGCATAATTAGAGTATAACTTTGTTAACATTCGATATTCTAATATTTTATCAATAATAGGATGAACAAAACGTATTTTATCTAAAATATCTTTATTAGTAGAATATTTGCCATTACTAACTTTTTTAGGATAAGGTATCTCCATATCAATAAATAATACTTTAGATAACTGTGCTGGACTACTGATATTAAACTCTTCCCCTGCTAAAGAATATATTTCACTCTCTAAATTATTTATTTTTATATCTAAATCATCTCGAACATTTTCTAAATAATTTCTATCAACTTTAATTCCAGTGATTTCCATATCAGCAAGTACTGAAACTAATTTCATTTCAATATTCTGAAATAAATCTTCTTCCTGATATTCTTTTATTTTATGAAGTAACTCTTCTCTAGAATCCCATATAAACATACTCTTAGAAAGAATCGTATGATGAAGTGTATCATCATCTACAAGCATCGGTCTTTTAACTGTTCCATATACATCTTCAAATTTAGGAATATCATATCCCATAGGATTTGCTAAAAAATGAATATCATCTTTTACATCATAATCACATAAATATCCTGCAATAGAAGCATCATATAAACAATTAGAAATGGAAATATTATATCGATGAAGTAATACAATACACTTTTTTAAATCATATGTATACTTAGAACAATTACTAGAAAAAATATCTTTATACTTAGAAATATCTTCCTTTCTTAAAAAATATCCAAACTCTCCATCATATAAACCGATACCTAAAATATCACTTTTACTATACACTTCCCCCATTGTTTCGATATAAAACGAATAATCTTTAGAACTATCAAACTCACTGATATCTTTAATTTCTAATGAATGTTTAACAATCGTATTAGATTGTTCTGAAACCGTTCCTAATAAATCATATTTTTTAAGTAATGAATGAAATTCCAATTCCTCTAAGATACTTTTTAACTTAAATTGATCAATTCCAGTATACTTACAATCTTCTAAAGTAAAATCTAAAGAAATATCTTTTACAATAGTAGCTAAATGCAAAGACTTATAACAATTATCTTTATCACGTATTAGCTTTTCTTTCATTTTCCCTTTAACAGAATCAATATTTTCATATAGATTATCAATACTACCATATTCAGAAATTAACTTTATAGCTGTTTTTTCTCCAATTCCACTAACTCCTGGAATATTATCTGAAGAATCTCCCATTAAAGCTTTAAGATCAATCATCTTAATTGGTTCAATACCATATGTTTCAATAAACTTATCTCGATCCATAATCATATAATCATTACTTTTTAATACTCTAACAACAACATCATCTTCGATTAATTGTAATAAATCTTTATCACTACTAATAATCTCACAATCAAATTCAGGATCTACATGTGCTAAATGAGAAAGAGTCCCAATAATGTCATCTGCCTCGTAGTAATCCATTTCATAATATTCAATTCCCATTGCTTTGAGCACTTCTTTCGCAACAGGAAATTGCTGCTTTAACTCATTAGGAGTATCACTTCTACCAGCTTTATATTCATCATAAGCTTCATGTCGAAAAGTCTTTCCCTTATCAAAAGCCACTAAAATATAAGAAGGTTTTTCTTCACGAATAATACGATTCATCATATTAATAAATCCATATAATCCATTTGTTGGAAATCCTTTAGAATTACGCATAATAACACCATTATATGCAGTAGCATAATAACTTCTAAATAACAAATTATTTCCATCCACAAGTAATATTTTCTTCATCTCAATCACCACATCTAGTATAACAAAAAAAATAATAATTTGAAATTATTATTTCCTTTGGACTACTTCTAGCATATATATGAAAGAAGAAAGTAATAAAATACCTAGAAGTAATCTCTTCTCCTCCTCCACCAGATTTAAAATCTGGATTTTTTTGGATTAACGATTGCTAATAGTATGTATAGTATAAGAATTATCTTGATTAGAATGGTCTAATGCTTCTACTCGATAGCTAACAAATAATAGATATAGAATAAATAAAATATAAATACCTGCAATAATTAATCCTGTTTTTAAACGCTCTAACATATAATCTCTCTCCTTTCATATTACACATTTATTATATATCGAATAATTGTTCGTGTCAATAGTAAATTGAAACATTTGTTTGACATTTTACACTTTTCATGATAGAATATGTTCATAAGGAGGCATTATATGGAAAAATTAACCGGAAGACAAAGTTATATTTTACAAGTACTTAAAAAATTAATTGCAGAAAATGGTTATCCTCCAACAGTACGTGAAATTGGAGAAAAAGCCAATTTATCATCTCCAGCAACGATTCATTTTCATCTTCAAAAATTAGAAGAAAAAGGTTACATTAAAAAGGATGATAATAAAAATAGAACAATAGAAATACTTGTTCCAAACGAATATTTACAGGAAAAAGAAAACGTTGTAGACGTTCCATTACTAGGAAAAGTAACTGCTGGAACTCCTATTGAAGCAATCGAAACTCCAGATGAATATTTTTCTTTACCAGTTAACCTAATCGATACAAAAAATGAAGTATTTACATTAAAAGTAAGTGGAGAATCTATGATTAACGTCGGTATTTATGATGGAGACATTCTAATTGTTGAAAGAAAAAATACTGCTAGAAATGGAGAAACAGTAGTTGCAATGAACAATGATAATGAAGCAACTGTAAAAACATTCTACAAAGAAAATGGACATTTTAGACTACAACCAGAAAACGATACAATGGAACCAATCATTTTAAAAGAAGTGACTATTCTTGGTAAAGTCATTGGATTATATCGTAAATTATAAGAAAAGAAGGATTGAATAAAATCCTTCTTATTTTTTTATAAATTCTCTAATAATATAACTCGCAATCAAAAGTCCTGCACTAGAAGGTACAAAAGCAGTTGATCCAGGTATACGATCATGTATTTTAATAGGTAATTCCTTAGAGCTTAATACCATTACTTTTTGTTTAATCTTTTTATCCTTAACAAACTTACGAATTATTTTAGCAAGTGGATCATTTATAGTTTTACGAATATCTGTTATTTCTAACTGAGAAGGATCCATCTTATTACCAGTTCCCATACTACTAATAAATGGTATCTTTCTTTTTAAGCACTCTTCTATCACTCTTTTTTTTACACTAACAGTATCACAAGCATCCACAAAATAATCAATAGAATGAACAAACAATGATTCTACATTATCAATCGTTACAAATAAATCTATTTTGATTACTTGACAATTAGGATTAATATCTTTTATTCTTTTTTCTAAAACATCTATTTTTTTCATTCCAATAGTAGACGTTAAAGCAGCAATTTGTCGATTCAAATTAGTCTCATCAACAACATCATAATCTACTAAAATAAGTGTACCAATTCCACTTCTAGCCAGTGCCTCACATACATATCCTCCAACACCACCACATCCTAAAATAAATACACTTTTTTTCTTTAAAATCTCAATACTATCTTCTCCAATAATCTTTTCAAGACGAGAGAAACAATTCTTAGTATTCAATTTCATCCTTCTTCTTTACTAATTTTTTAGCTTTCTGATTTTTAGATTGAATTAAAGACATAGGTTTATCATAAATAATTTTATGGATATAAGATAATTTCATATAAATATCAGCATTAGATTTAGCCATTTCATAATAACGATTCAAATTTTTATAATCTCTCGCAGGAATAGAAGTATCAGACAATACTGTACACTCAAAATGATTAATAAACTCAATTGAATCATTCAAGTCAGCAATTCCAGCTTCTTCAAATAATCTAGGCCAATTATCTTCATTCTCTTCCTTAACAATACGTTGAAGTCTCGCAATTTTTTCATCTGTTAAATGATTTCCAATTCCTAATTGTTCAAAAGAAACATATCTTCCTCTTTGATTAGAACCAGGAATTTCTTTTCTTAAATCAGTAATAGCTTTTCCATATAGACCATCCAAACTATCATTAACCTTCTTTGGAGGAGGTGCAACTTCATAAACATCATATAAAGATGAATCATTTTCTTCTTTCGTTGTAATTAAATATTTTCTAGGAAAAAGCATAGAACGACTACGTATAAAATCCATAGGTGCTTGATCATTCTTAGTATCTTTAAAACTAGATTCTGAAAACTTCTCACGATTTACGATAATATCACTCTCTAAAGCATCTTCATAAGAAACACCTTGACGTATTTTAGAAGCATCTTTTAACTTAATTTCTACATTCATAACACGTCGTTTATTCACAATTGGAAGTATCAACATATACCCCATCTCCTTATATATCGGGTATTATATCATAAAACACCTAAAGAGGCAACAAAAAAAGTCAGATAGAACATCCAGGCCAACGATAAAACCTGCTCCTCTCACAGGTGGGTGTCTCTACGTTATCATTAGGATCCTTAACAAAAATGCTAAGTATTCAACACCGATAACTGATCAAAACTCCCGTATCGTTACTTTAGTCGGTTTTATAAGCGCCTGTCAGTATCTACCTGACAACTACATTATACTATAAAATATAATAAAATCCAAGTAATTTCCAATTAATTTATAAGAAAACACTTTATCATAAATATTACTTATATATGCATAACAAATTATTATGATAATCACCAATTAAAATATACTACATAAAATACATCAGGTGATAAAATGTTCTTCAAATATAATCATATATCCATATATTATGAAAAATATGGAAAAGGAAACAATACCATTTTAATACTACCAGGATGGGGAAACACAAGAAATACCTTCCAACATATCATTAACTACTTCAAAGAAAAATATACGATATATATTTTAGATTATCCTGGTTTTGGGAATAGTCAAATTCCTAATAAAGAATTAACGATGGAAGACTATACGAAATTAATAATAAGTTTTATAAAAGAAAATAATATTAATAATCCTATCATCATAGCTCATTCTTTTGGAGGAAGAATTACTTCACTATTACTTACCAAATATAAAATATCGGCTAAAAAACTAATATTATTCGACGTTGCTGGTATCAAAAGAAGAAAAAAAAATATTAAATTTATAAAAAAAAAAATATATAAGTTATTAAAAAAAATCATCCCTTTATTTCCTAAAATAAAACAAGAAGAGATAAAACAAAAATTATTAATAAAATTTTCATCAGAAGATTATAAAAATATACCAGCTTGTATGAGAAAAACATTTCAAAACATTATTCAATTAGACCTAAGAAATTATTATAAAAAAATAAATACAGAAACACTAATAATCTGGGGAGAACAGGATCAAGATACACCATTAAAAGATGCCTACTATTTACAGAATAAAATTAAAAATAATGCTTTAATTATCTACCCAAAAGCAACTCACTTCTCCTATTTACAATATCCATTATTAACCAATAGCATCATAGAAAGTTTTTTAAACAATTAAAAAAGAGAACCATTCTCTTTTTTAGTCCCAACCATCATTAGGATTCCAGTTTCCTACACGACAACTTCCTAAATTAATAGTAACATAATTATTCCAATAAGAAGTATTACAATTACCAACTTTATCACAAGCACTAGATTTAAAATACATATGATTATCATTGTAAGAACCTGGAGAAAACCAAGTAATTGGAGCAGTATTGACCTTATAGAATAAACATGAAGAATAGTTCTTCGCTTTACCACTCGTTCTTGTACCATATAAACTACTTATATTGTTATGATAAAAACAATATGGTCCATTCGTATCATCTTTCCAATAATAAATAACTTCTCCTACCCCACTACCTTCATCTATTGGATAAATATATAACCAACTATAATTTGTTTTTGCATCATGAGTTCCGGAATAATTTTTATAACAAATATTAGTATAAGTAGGTGCCTTTTTATCTATCTTAACAATTGTCGTAGCTACACCAGAACAATTAGTAGTATCATTAGCTCCACTCGCATTCTTATTACAAACAATGACATATAAAGTATTATTTCGGACCGTATTAGCATTTGTTTTCATGGAAGCATTAAATGTTTTTAATCCATTTTTACCAGAAAATTCCAGATAAGTCCCAGAAGAGCTTGTTTTATAGTACCATTTACCAATGATAGATACCGCTGTTTGTGTAGATATAGAAATATTATAATCATTATTTGTCCACTTATCCTTATAAGTATTCGTGATAACTGGTGTTGTTGGCTTGTCCATCTTCCATAAACCATACAATGTTTTTGTAGGTGCATTATTTTGAATCCAAGTATCACTTACAGAACTTGTAAAAGAATAATCGATACTAGTAGAAGTAGAAGAATTTGCCCATCCTAGAAGCTCGTACCCACTTCTTTTACAAGTATTTACAGTTGTATCAAATTTCTGATTTTCCACTCCAAGCTTAAAGGTATTAGTTGCTCCACCAGTTCCTCCATTACAATCAAATGTCACAACTATTTGATTTGCTTTCCACTGAGCAATCAAAGAAAGATTAGAATCAACCGGACTATCTTTATCAATCACTATTCCATCAGAAGTCTTCCAACCATCAAAGTCATATCCATCTCTTGTAGGAATACATAACTCTCCCCACTTTTCTTCTCCATCTTTTTCATGAAACATGGACTTTGTTGTGCCTGCACAACCATTTCCACCATTATCATCATAAGTAATAGTATATTTCTTCGCAACATTATAAACTCCTAATGTTTTATATTTAGTATTGTTTCCAGCTTCTTTCCATCCTTCTCCAGCTAAATCCATCATATTATCTGCTTTAATCACTAATAAATAATAATTTGGTGCTGAAGAAGGAGTCGCTAAATTCTTAACAACTTCAATTGGCATACTTGGAATAGACAACAATTGTTGCTTTTGTTTTGTAACTGAAGGTAAACTAAAAATCCACTTTGTCCAACTAGTAATTGAATGATAATCTACACTAGTATCTCCTGCTTTATTATCTGCTTTTACCCATGCATATTCAACACCACTTCCCATATTCAAACCAGTAGTACTAGATATTTTAACATCAACAGTATGTTTTTCTTTTTTAGAAATATCTTTATTTGGGATTCCTGTAATCGTAATTCCACTCACTAAATTACAATAAATATCTGTAAATCCATCATCATCCTCATCAACATCTTCAATACTTTTTTTTATTACTTGATCAACCGTCCTAGAAAAAGAAGAAGATTGGAATGTAGGATGAATAGCCTCTCCAGAAGCACTTTTTCCTCCACAATATAATTGATAACTATAACCATATTTTTGATTAAGTTTCACAATTCGAACTAAAGTATCACTGCTATTACAAGAAATTCTATTATCAGGAAAATCTTTAATGAGATTCTTTTCTTTCAATTGACTATAGCTTACTAAAGCACATCCAGAATTCTTATGTCCGAATAAATCATCTTCATAACTATCTCGATATAATTTAGATGCACTAATTAAACTATCACCATAAGTATTATATTTCTTTTGTTCATTCTTTTCTCGAATATTACGAATCAAAGGAATACTCATTCCTGTAATAATTCCTAATATCGCAACTGCCACCAATAATTCTACTAAAGTAAATCCTCTACGATTCATAAAACCACCATCCAAATATCATAAGTTACATAGTTTCCACAACAAAATGACCATGGAAATGTAAATCAGAAATTGGTACACTTTCATCTAACCAAACACGTATTGGATAATTCTTAGTATTACCACTATTCAATTGATCTTCCAATACAATTACAGAATCAGAAGAAAAACTTTTTACTTGAACTCCATCAATAGAATAATGAATAGATGATAAATTATAAGATTTTCCTCTACATCCACATTTATCAATCAAATAATCATCTTCAACAAAAATGATGCGATAACGAAAAGAACAATCTAAAT
Organism: uncultured Caryophanales bacterium; assembly: GCA_947303225.1. GTDB lineage: Bacteria > Bacillota_I > Bacilli_A > RF39 > UBA660 > UBA3789. Next base: position 10,673 of record CAMYXG010000018.1, read on the forward strand.
GATTTTCAATTGTCAACAAAACAATATCAGATTGAAGTCCTTCTTGATTACTCATAATATGATTACTAGTCAATGTGACAAGTCCGCCACTAGTTTTCACACCATGTTCATCAGATTGCTCTTGATAATAATCTAAAAAGTCTGCACTATTTACACGTAATGTAAAATATCCAATAAAACAAAATAACAAGAAAAAGAATCCTACTAAAAGAATAGTATACTTTCTCTCATTCTCTTTTATTCTTTTTATAGAATGAGAAATATTACTAGATGAGTTTTTTAATATTACATCTTTTTTTACTTTTACTCCACGAATTCTAGCCATCAAAATCACCCTATCTTACTTATAAGTATATCAAAAAGTAACCCAAGAAAAAAGAAAAAGTTAATACTTTTTCTATGGATGAATATTATTTGGTCCTCTAAAAATAAATTGAGTTTCTTTAACACTTGGTATACCAAGCAGTAACATCGTAAGTCGATCTATTCCAATCGCAAATCCACCATGTGGAGGACAACCATGTTTAAAGAAATCTAAATAGAAAGAAACATCTTCTCCCAATCCTTTTTCTTTTGCATTCTTAACAATTTCTTCATAACGATGCTCTCTCTCAGCTCCTGTTGTAATCTCAACTCCACGCCATATTAAATCATATCCTTGTAAAATTCCATTTTCATCTCTCATATGATAAAAAGCACGTTTCTCTGCTGGAAAATCAACTACAAATAAGAATTCTGAATCGAATTTATCTTGAGCAAGTTTATAACATAATCTTTCTGCTTCTGTTGTTAAATCATTTTTTTCACTGTCATCAATCTTGTAATCATATCTCTTTTCTAATTCCTTGTAAATATCAGCTAACCTCATCTGTGGAAATTTATCTTTTGGAACAACAATTTCCTGATCAAAAACTTCTTTTACTTTTTCTCCATACTCATCAGATAATTTTTGAAACGTATAAGTAAGCATTTCTGCTTCTAAATCCATAACGTCTTGAAAACTATCAATATAAGCAAACTCCACATCAAAAGAAGTAAACTCTGTAGCATGCCTACTAGTATTAGAATTTTCTGCTCGAAAACAAGGTGCAACTTCAAATACTTTTCCAAAGCCACTAGCTAAAGCCATTTGCTTATAGAATTGTGGACTTTGAGCAAGATATGCCTTTCTATCAAAATAATTTACTTCAAATACTTCACTACCTGATTCAGATGCAGCTCCAATTAACTTTGGAGTATGAATCTCCATAAAACCATTTTGATATAAATAATCTCTCATATGACGTACCATTTCACTTTGAATTTGAAACATTAACAAATTCTTCTCACTACGAAGATCAATATACCGATTTTCAAGTCTAGTTTCTAAATTAACAGTAGATAGATCTTTATAATTAAAAGGAAGTTCCCCAATATTTTTACTAGTAACTTCTATTTGACTTGGAATAATCTCTTTTCCTCCCATTTTTACTTTAGGAGCTTCCATAATAGTTCCAGTAACTTTTAAAGTAGATTCAACACTCAATTCATCTACAATAGATACTAGTTCCTTATTTTTTTCTTCACTTTTTTCAATCGTAATTTGTACCTTTCCAGTTTCATCTCTTAAAACAACAAACTGCACCCATTGTAAATTACGTACACTATCTACAAATCCACTAACAGTTACTTCTTCATTATAATGTTCAGCTAACTCACATATTTTCATTTATTCTTCCTCCTCATGATGACAATGTCCACAGCACTCATGTCCTTCACCACAACCACAGTCATCATCTTGTTCCATTAAATTTAATTGTTCATCTAAATAATAGATTAAAACATCCAAACTAATCATTTCTTCTTCTTTTGTCAGATTATTTTTAATTTTAACTTCATGATTATTTAAATCTTCACTATTTAAAACACAAGTAAATTTTGCACCCAATCGATCAGCTTGTTTAAATTGTCCCTTTAGTCCTCTTCCAGTATATTCTGTATCTACAATAAATCCAGCTAAACGTAACTCTTGACATAAATAAGCCGCATTCTTTTTCTCATCTTCATTGACATACATAATGAATAAATCAATATCTTCCACAATTGGTAACTTTACTTTTTCAAGTTCTAGTGCCATGACAAGTCGTCCTAAACCAGTTGCAAATCCTACACAAGGAGTTTCTGGTCCATCCAATTGATTCACAAGTCCATTATATCTTCCACCAGCACCAATCACGTTATTAGAACCAAATCCTTCTACTTTAGCTTCTATTTCAAATACAGTGTGGTTATAATAATCAAGTCCTCGTACAATATTTGGATTAATTTCATATTGCACTTGCATAATATCTAAGTATTCCTGTACCTTTTCGAACCTATCACGACTCTCATCATTCAAATAATCAATTGTCTTAGGAGCATTTTTTAAAACTTTATTATCTTGATCAACTTTACAATCCAAAATACGCAAAGGATTTTTCTCAAGTCTTTCTTGACAATCTTCACAAAAATCTCCAATATGAGGTTTAAAGTATTCTTCTAAAGCATCACGATATTTTTCTCTTGATTCTGTATCTCCTAAAGAATTCAGATTTACCTTAATTTCTTTAAGTCCTAACATCTGATATAGATTTACTGCTGCACTAATAATTTCTGCATCACTTAAAGGATCATCACTACCAAGGATTTCCATACCAAATTGCGTAAGTTCTCTATCTCTTCCTGACTGTGGCCTTTCATATCGATACATTGTACCATTATAATAAACTTTTACAGGTTGAGTAGCATCTCCATACATCTTATTTTCAATATAACTACGAACAACACCAGCAGTGCCTTCAGGACGAAGAGTAATAGCTCTACCACCTTTATCTTCAAAATCATAACTTTCTTTTGTCACAATATCAGTAGTCTCTCCAACACCTCTATGATATAATTCAGTAGCTTCAATAATAGGAGTACGAATATAACTATAATTATATTTTTCCATTAAAGTATCAATCACACTATCAACATATTTCCATATCTTAGCTTCTCTACCATATAAATCATGACAACCTTTTTGCTTTTTTATCATTTTATCCCTCCTAAATAAAAAGATGCCACCTCCAAAGGACGAGTTTCCCCGTGGTGCCACCTTATTTTTTTACTTTAAATCCTGATAACGTAGGAAAACGCTTCTTATCTTTAGGATGTCTTCATATAATTTTTCCTAAGTATTTTCACCTACCATACTCTCTCTTTAAGTATAAATTATACTACTCTTTCCCAAGAAGTTATTTATATTATAATTCATATTTAACAAGATTACAATTCTTTTTTTACTTCATAGATGTATTAATTATTCTTATAATTTTTCAATCTCTTCAATACTTAAACCACTAATTCTAGAAATCACTTCATAATCAATTCCCTCTATCTTCATCTTACGAGCATTTTCTAGATTTTTCTGTTTCTCTCCTTCTTTTATTCCTTCCTTTCTTCCTTCCTTTATTCCTTCTTCTAATCCTTCT
>CAMYXG010000019.1 GCA_947303225.1 uncultured Caryophanales bacterium
TAGAAATATTGTACTCCATCTACTCCACCATAAAGAGAACCAGTATCCATATAAGTGTATGCAGAACCAGTTAAATTACTATTGGTATAAAAATATGTTAATGCATCTGGATTTACACTTAAATCTAATATTGCGACATTCGCATCTATAATCTTGGTACTTCCTGATACTTTTGTCATAATTGCTAAGTCTGCTGATGCTTTATTTTTCATATCATTTTTTGCAGATTCATAATTAGAATAACATCCTACTTGTTTAATACTTCCGTCACTTCCAAAAGATGCTAATTCAAATGAACCACAAAGATTTCTATTACGATAATTATTGACATCGAAGGCATATACATTTTTTGATAACATTATCATAATTGAAAAAAATACTAACTTTTTTATGTTTATTTTTTTCATGCAATACCTCCTTTTTATTCTATTACCTTTATTATATCAATTAATAATCTGGAAGCTAATAGAAAGCTTGTTATTTCTTGCTATTTGACATTTTTTTACAACTATTTTTTATAAAATAAAGATATCGATATCCAAACTTGATAAAAAAAGGTTTATTCGGTATAATTTTATAGTAAGAGTTTATATTTTTTTGGAGGGTACATATGGGAAAAGCCAAAGAAAAGAAAAATGGAAAGTTTCTTTCCTTTATTATGATATTGTTATTACTCATTGCATTAGTGTCATCTGCTTTTGCAATTTATGAAATATTATTATTAAGTTCTATAGAAAATACTTTACGATATATTATCATTGGTGTTTTAGGATTGATTGATTTTATTTGTATTTTAAAAGCAAATGGACATTTAAAAAGAAAAAAGAAAAAAAAGGGATTATTTTTATTTGTTTTATTCTTTTATTCTTTAATATGTTTAGGAGTAGGAAGTGCTATTTTCATTATTTATGGACAGCTTGATAGTTTAAATAAAGAGACCGTTATTTATACTTCTGACTTATTGGTTATGAGTTCTAATGAAGCAAATGATATTGGTGATATTAAAGAGATGAAAATTGGTACTTTAAGTGATAAGAAAAGTGCTGAAGGATATATTATTCCAAGAGAGATTATTCAAGAGAACAAATTAGAAGATGATAATGAGATTCAAGAATATGATGATTATACTTCTATGTTAGTTGATTTATATGCAAATGAATTAGATGCTATGTTTGTTAGTGATCATTATGTATCTATGTTTTCAGGAATAACGGGATATGAAAATATAGCAACTGATACAAAAGTTATTATTAAGAAAGATAAAAAAATGAAGAAATCCTCTACTTCATCTGTAGAGACAGCTTCTTCTGGAAAATCTGTTACAGAACCATTTACCATGTTATTGATGGGAATTGATTCTACTGATGAAGTTTTAACGAAAAATGCTATTGCAAATGGTGATACTTTAATCCTAATCACATTTAATCCTAAGACGTTAAATGCTACGATGCTATCGATTCCTAGAGATAGTTATGTTCCAATTGCTTGTTGGAGTGGAAAGCCAGAGAATAAAATCACTCATGCTGCTGCATACGGAAATGATTGTATGATTCATACGATTGAAGATTATTTTGATGTTGATATTGACTATTATGCAAAGATTAACTTCAAAGGTCTTGTTAAACTTGTAGATGCTGTTGGTGGTGTTGAGGTTGATGTTGAAAAGACATTGTGTACGGATAACTCTAATCGTGAAGGAGAAGTTTGTATTCATGAAGGACATCAATTATTAAATGGTGAAGAAGCTTTAGTTTATGCAAGAAATAGGAAACAACTTGCGAATGGAGATTTTGGAAGAGCTCAACATCAACAAATTATTGTTAAAGCTCTCATTAATAAAATGAAAACAATTACCGACGTAACCAAGTTTATGGATATACTAAATACAGTATCTAATAGTATGGATACAAACTTAACTACTAAGCAAATATTGTCTTTCTATAATGTTGGAAAAGATATTATTAAGAAGAGTTTAAGTTCAGATGATGCTGATTTAGTAAATATTCAACAATTGTTCTTACAGGGTGAAGGACAAATGATTTATGATGAACGTGCTCGTATGGTATTATGGGATTATGTTCCAAATAAATATAGCCGTAAAGATATTATTCAAGCTATGAAAGAAAATCTAGAATTGGAAGAGCATACTATTATTAAAGAGTTTACATTTTCTATTAATGACCCTTATGAAAAAGAAGTCATTGGATCAGGCCCATATAAGAGTGGATATGGTTATACTCTATTGCCTGACTTTACAGGTGATACTGAAGCACAAGCAAGATCGGCTGCTGCTAAATATGGTATTACGGTTAGTTTTGTAGGTAAAGGCGGAACTGTTATTTCACAAAGTTATCCAGCTGGAAAAAGAATTGACTTAATTAAAGGTAGTGTTGTTCTTACTCTATCAAATTCTAAATCAGAAGATGATGAAAAAGAAAAAACAAAAGAGAAAAAAGACTCTAAAGAAAATAAAGATACCAAAGTCATTATTGAAGAAGATGAAGATGATATAAAAGAAGATGAAAAAAAGGATGATGTTATTACTCCACCTTCTCCAGGAGATGATCATGAAGATGACACTTCTCAAGAAGAAGGAACTGGATCAACATTTGGTGGAAATGAATAAAAGAAGCTATTGTTTGGCTTCTTTTTTTGTTTGCATAGTTTTTAGTGCATATGACTTATGTGTATATACACACTATTTGAAAAATATCCTACTTCTGTAGTTCTACTAAGCTTAATTTAATATCATCATGGATAAAAACTAGTTCTGCTTCTTTTTGATAACTAGAAAATGCATCTTCTGTATAAGACCATTTTATTTTGATAAAATAAGCATTTTCATCTTTTTGATCTTCATATTCAAATTCTTTTTTTTCTACACTTTCTATTTCGATATTAGTTACGACTGGAAGAGTTTGCTTTCTGTTATTATAAATATTATTTTCTATATACTTGTAATAGGTATCTTGGGCATTTTGTAAAAAGTTTTCTCTAATAGGTTCATATACAAAGTCTACTCCTCCAATATCTGTTTTTGCTGTTTTATCTTTTAAAGAGTAAAAATCATAAATAAACATTTCTGATATTTTTTTTGCGTATTTTTCTTCATCTACTTTGTTTTCTGATAAGATTTCTTTCAGTTCTTTAAACATTTCTTTATAAGTAGTTGGTTTGTTTTCTTTTAGTTTATATCCATATTTATCAATTTCATTAATAACTTTTGTTTCTTTCACTTCTTCTTGTGTAAAATAGTTTTGATAAATAAAATATGCTGATACTCCTATTATTATTAAAAATAATACTAATAAGACTCTTTTTGCTTTCTTTTTTAACTTCATATACTATTCTTCACTACTCCCTTCTTCATTCTTTTTTGGATTTAATAAATCAAATACAATCATATCATTGGAAACGTCTAATAGTTTATTTGCATATTCAGTATTACTGGATATTGTTTCTTCTGAGATTGGTTCTTCAGATAATGGTAAATAGGTTGCTTTTTGACTATTATAGTAAAGCTGATTATTTACCCAATTTCCATTTGGAAAAACAACTACATTGTTTTCTTTTATACTATAAATATCATGTCCTAAAGCATATTTATTATAGAAACCAAACATGTTTCCCAATGTTGGCATTACATCATACATTCCCATTACATTCGTATTATTTAAATTTAGTTTGGTTCCTTTCATATCCTTTGTCCAAATAATGAATGGTACTTTTCTTCCTAATTCATATTGATAAGAGTCATATTCTTTATAATTTGGATCGTCTTTTGATAAGATACTATCATTTTCTTTATCATAGTTATAAAGACGATTATAATCTTTCTTAGGAAGTCTTGCATCATGATCTCCATAAAGAACAATTACTGTATTTTCTAATAATCCTTTTTCTTCTAATCCTGTGATGAATTCTCCTAATGCACTATCTGCATAGTGAATTGATTTAAAATAGTTACCTAGTTTGGTATCTTCCATATATGGATATACTACTTCTTCTGTTGTTCCGTCTTCTTTTGTTATTGTTTCTTTGATATCTACTGGAAATTCTCCATACTTTTCTACTTCTGAAAATGGAGTATGATTTGATAACATTATTAATAATCCATACCATTTTTCTTTTTCTTCGTTAATTTTTACTAATTTTTCAATAGATTGTTTAAAAAATTCTTTGTCTGAAAGTCCTAATCCAATGATGTTTTCTTTTTCCACTTTATAATCTGTTTTACTATAAAAACGATTATATCCTAAGTTTTTATGCATCGTTCTTCGATTCCAGAAATCAGCATTATTTGCATGCATGCTGAATGTATAATAACCTTTTTCTTCTAAAAGCTTTGGTATTGCTACATAGGTACGATCAGAATATGATACAAAAGCTGTACCACTTTTTGTAGGCATTAATGATGTATTATATGTTAATTCAGAATCACTACTTGTACCAACACTTACTTGTGAATAGAAGTTTGAAAAAAACATTCCTTCTTTTGATAAACGATTTAAATTAGGTGTTACTTCTTGTCCATTAAATGTTAAATCAATTACGTTGGTCATCATACTTTCTGCATGGATAGCAATTACATTTTTTCCCTCAAAAATGTTAGTATATTCATTTGCTTCAACAGTACTTTGTGAATTTTCAAAATAATCTGTAAATGATTTATTCGCTTTATCATATCCAAACATTGAATTTATCTTTGGCTGTACAGAAGTGATTAAATCATTAAATTGATACACATAAATACCAAATCTCATTACTACATATTCTTTATTCCATTGTTTTAAAAATCTTGATACATCGAGTGATGTTAATGTTATTAAAAATAATACTAATAATCCTCCTGAAAAGCTTAATGTTCTAATTGTTTTCTTTCTTCGTTCTACTTTTAATTCTATTTTTTTATAATAATTTTTTCTCTTTAATTTTAGATGTATTCCAATTAGTATTAATGGTCCAATCAAATATATTAAATCTTTTAATTGCAGAACATTTTCTACTACTGCATCCCCTACATCTCCAATGTATTGAGTAAGTGATAACATTGAAATAGAAGCAAATGATGTATAAAAAGTATAATATATGGAGTTAATCATACATATTGCTGTATAAAAAGCTGTTAATGAGAAGAGATATGTACATCTATTTTTGGGTTTGAATAAATAACCAAAAGCTCCTCCAAGTGTTACTATTATAATATCAGCTAAAATTGCTTTCCATGACAAATAGTTTTCTATAGAACGCATGCAAAAAAATCTTAAAATGGTTGAATTTAAGACATTAATTATTACAAAAGATATAAATAGTGCATTATTTTTAAAATATTCTCTAATTAAATGATCTTTTTTTATTCTTTTTATTTGATGCGCAATATTGTTTTTTTGTCTTCTGATAAAATTCTTTATTATTTTCATAATTTCCCCTCGCTAATTCATTATATCACTATCGTCATTTCTTTTCAATCTATGAAAAAAAAAGAAAGTATCTTTATACCTTCATTTTGATTATTATTTTATTTTTCTTTTTCTTGATAAAATAATATTTCCAATCGTCATATCTATTACTACAATTCCTATTATTATATAAAATAATGATTTGTGATTATTGATATAATTGATATAAAATCCTATATAGGGAATTTGAATTTCGGCTACTTTTCCAATAATATCAGAATACTTCATCTTTTGAATGGTACTTTCACCCATTTCTATTAAATAAGAATACTCGGAAGAATTGTCTTTTGATGCTTCTACTCTATGTATTTTACTTATTTTATAAGATTCTCCATCTTGATATACGATTAAATTACTTGCTTGTAATAGCCTTTGATCTACTTTTTGATAATATAGTAATGACCCCTCTTTTGCATCGCTATCCGTATCATTTACTGTAATCATTTTATATCCTACTAGTAAAGGAATAAAAAAGATCAAATATAAAAAGATTAATAATACACATAAATCCGAAACCACTTTCATGATCGTCTTTAATATTTTAAATGGTATTTTATATCTTTCTAGTATCTTATTCATTGGATTCACTCCTCTTTATTTCTTTCTTCTCTATCATCTGCTATTCTATAATTACTTGCATTTATTACCATTCCAAAAACAAAAATATAAGATAATAAATAAACCCATAATAGTAATACTAAAATATTTGAAATACTTCCATAGAAAATATCATATTTAGCAAATCTTTCTATGTAAAAAGCAAATATTTCTGTTGATAGAACCCAACATATCGTTGTGAAAATAGCTCCTTTATTGGTTGAATAACTTGGTATTTCTTTATCTGGTGCGATAACATACATTAACTTGATATTACAAAATAAAATCAATATAACTAATGGATACTTTAAAATAATTAGCATTTCTTGAATAATATTTGATATGATTCCATCTCCTAGGATTTCTTCTACAATATGAAATAAGCTACTTCCAAAAACTGGAACAATTAAAAGAAATAAGAACAAGCTTACTAATATTAGAATCATTAAAATAGCTTTTACTCTTCTATTAATGATATTACTTGGTTCAACTTTATATATTTCGTTTGAAGTATTAATCATTGAATAGGTTCCATTTGAAGCTAAAAGAAATGCTGAAAAGTAAAATATTATAATATTAAAATTTATTCCATTTCCTAAAATTATACTATTAATAATATTTGATATTTCTGAAGGAACTGCATCATTAATTACTCTGCTCATCTCTTCTGTAGAAATAGATAAAGTTGCTGCAATTGTGGCAATTAAGGCTACTAATGGAATAATTGTTACCACAAGAAAAAAAGCAAGTTGACCCGGCAATATTCTCATCTCTGGTTTTGATAGAATATTGATTATTTTTTTTGTAAAGTCTCTTGCTTTTTCCATTTTATCACCTTTATTTGTATTCTTCTTTATTGGTTATCATTTCCAATGTTGCTTCATTGATGGCATCATCTAATGTTTTAATTTCATCTGTTATCATGCTAAAGCCAACTGCAGCTCCAAATTCATGAGGAAGTGTTTTCATTTCTTTTGCTAACTTCTTGGTGTAAGTACTCATCTGTCTTTCACTATAACCAACTAAATAGATTAAGAATTCATTTCCATCTGTTCTTATGATTTCACTGTTTTCTAATTGAGTGTTTACTAATATTCCTGCTGCTTTTATGATTAATTGATCTCCCTCTTCATGTCCATAATTATCATTAACATATTTTACGTTATTTAAATCAACCATCACAATTGACTGAGGGAATACTTCACATTCTTCCCATTCTTTCATTTTTACATTTAAGTAGTTTCTATTCTTTAATGAAGTAAGCATATCGGTGTATTTATGACGATCTGTTATTTTGATCTTTTTAATCTTCTTTTTTCTTTTTATCATTAAATATACTAACGATAATGCAATGAGTGGAACTAGAATTGCTATTAAAACAATTATATATACTTGTTTAAAAGTAGAATCTTCTAAGATAGATGCATTTAAATTTTCAATTCCTAGATTTCTATAATTATAATAAGAATTTGTATTAATAATATAATTAAATAAATCATAGAATGCTTCATTATTTTCTTTTACCATGAACTTATAATCATTCATCATCGTATCTTGATATAATAGCTTTAATTTTTTGAACTTATCATTTTGATGATAAGCATATATTTCTCTATCAACGGCTATTAATCTAGATCCAGCTTTTTTTACTAGATTATCTAAACTATTATATTCTTTTATATTTGCTCTAGAATTGTTAGAAAAATAATTATATAGAGAATCTCCTTTTAGCATCACTATATCTTCTCCCTTTAAACTTTCAAAGGAATTCACTATGTGATTGTCTTTCTGGTTTCCTAATATAACATAATCCTCTACAAATGTTGATAATGTTGAAAGATATTTATCATTATTATAATTATAATAGTCAAAGTAAACATCAATAGTTCCTTTTTCAATGGCAGCTTGAAGTTCTTTTTTACTATTAAACTTCTTATATTTAAAATTAATATCCGCTAATCTTGATACTCTATTAATATATTCTCCTGCTATACCAGCAACTTTATTATTTACTTTTACTTCATATGGTGGATTTTCTACATAACCATATACATAGTTTTTAGAAATTAATTTTGCTTTTGTTTTCGCATCTAATTCATTTTTCTCTAAATAATAGTTTAAATAAGATTCATTGTATTCTTCCACATATTTAGTTTGGCGCCATTTATTATAATATTTCGTTACAATGTCATTTAATTTTTTATTATTATCACTTAATGTAATCATAATTTGTTTTTTTATTTCTGTAAAATAATAATTTAGAGAGTATTTATTTTTTTCAATTGTATAATCTAAATACATAATATTTGGAACAATAATCATATTCACACTATCTGAATCTAATGCTTTATATAATTCTGTAATACTTTCATACGATTTATAAGATAGATTTGTTCCACTTTTTAGATAAAAGCTAACTTCTTCTAAATCAGTTTCTAATACTCCAAAGACTATATTTTTCATATCGGTAATATGGTTAATTCTTTGATATGTTTTTCCAACTGCTACATAATTATCATTGAATAAGAATAAGTTTTTATCTGTTAGTTTTTCATCATTATTTAATATTTGAATTCTTAGATTTTCGGAAGTAGGAGATGATGTTTTCAAATATGGAATTTTATTGAATTCTAATCCAATTATTTTTTCAAAGTCATCTATAAAATCAAAGATTACTCCTTCTCCATTGGTTCCATATAAAGGATAATCATTTACTACTTCAAAATCATATGTTTTTTCTTTGTTCTCTTCTACCCATCTTTTTTCTGAAACTGTTAATGTTGTTGTCTTATCTTCTTTATTATAGTATCGATAGACAAATACAAACGTTACAATTGCTATAAGGATTGGTAAAATAATCATTAACTTTTTTTTCATACTAACTCTCCGCTCTATCTTTGGTCCATACTAGTTTTTCTTTGGTATGATGTTTATATCCAATAATAGGAAATTGACTTGTATTTGTATCATTTTCAATCAATACTTGAATATCATAATATTTTTTTTCTATATCACTGAATGCTTCTAAGGTCTTTTCTCCAAGTGCTTTGGCTCCCTCCAAATTAGTATCTCCATTTGCTTTTACTGTAATATAAATGATTCTTCCTGCAACTCGAACTTCAACACTAGAAGCATTTTCTTTTAATGATGATTTCACTTTTTCTTTTGTTTCAGAAGTAATAGGAACTTTTTCTTTTCCTTCTATTCTACTTCCATAAATTGCTGTATTTTCATTATATGATAGTTCTTTTTTTACAATAAAGATTCCTGCTATAGTAAGAATAATGATTCCTAATCCTACTAAAGCATTCTTTTGTTTTTTCGTAAAATTATTATTCATATCATCACATCCTAATATAATTTATTATACACTATGTGTCAGTCCTTTTCAACGAGGAAATTATTGTAATTCTTCTTTTAAAATATCATTCGCCATTTTAGGATTTGCTTTTCCTTTAGTTTCTTTCATTACTTGTCCCATTAAATACTTTATGGCTCTATCATGACCATTTTTATAATCTTCTACACTCTCTGGATTTTCTGATATTATTTTTTGAATGACTTCTCTAATTTCTTTGTCATCTGTAATATTTTCAATTCCTTGAGATTTCATTATACTTTGAATAGAATCCTTACTTTCTAGAATTATTTCTAAAATTTCTTTTAAATTTTTACTGGTAAGTGTACTATTACTAACTAAGTTCACTAATTCTATAAATCTTTCTTTTGATAGTGTTGTATCTGTAATGTCTTTTTCGGTTTTATTTAAGTATGCTGAAATATCTCCTAATAACAGATTACTTGCCGTTTGGTGAGATATTTTTTCTTCTAATAAATGATTGAAATAATCACTTAAATTTCTATTTTGAATCAATTTGGTCGTATTAATTTCAGATACTCCTAAAGATAAATATTTTTCTCTTCTTTCATCTGGTAACATAGGAATTGTTTTTTTCACATTTTTGATTCTTTCATCTGTTACAATAACAAATGGAATATCTGGTTCTGGAAAATAACGATAATCATTGCCTGTTTCCTTGACACGCATAAGAACAGTATCTCCTAATTTATCATCATAACGTCTAGTTTGTGGTTTAAAGGTTTCTCCCTTATCGTAGATTTTTGCTTGTCTTTCAATTTCTTTTTCAATGCTTACTCCTACATTTGAGATAGAACCAATATTCTTGATTTCTGCTTTTGTTCCAAATGGATCTGATTCTTTTTTTCTGATAGATACATTGGCATCTGCTCTCATAGAACCTTCTTCCATTTTACAATCAGAAATATCACTATAGAATAATAGTTCTTTTAATTTTTCTAAGTATGCTTTCGCTTCTTTAGAATTAGTCATACATGGTTTTGTAACAATTTCAATTAGAGGTACTCCTGCACGATTAAAGTCTAGTAAGGTTTTTACTCCTCTATGAGTAGATTTGCAAGTATCTTCTTCAATATGCATTTCTTCAATGTATACTTTTTTCTTTTCTCCATCTACTTCTATTTCTACATATCCATCATATCCAATTGGTGTTGCGAATTGAGTTATTTGATAATTTTTGGGATTATCTGGATAAAAATAATTTTTACGATCAAAATGTATTTCAGGTCTAATTTTACAGTTTAAGACTGTGGCAGCTTTAATGGCTAAATTAAGAACTTCTTCATTTAGAGTTGGTAGTGTTCCAGGATAACCTAAGTCAATTACATTTGTTAGTGAATTTGCCATTTGCCCATAGCCATTTTTAGAATTAGAAAAAATCTTGGTTTTGGTTTTTAATTCTACGTGTACTTCTACACCAATTGTTGCGATATAATTACTCATCTTTTTTACCTCCCCATGGATTTAAGTCTAAATTTAACTCTTTTTCTAGAGCACTTGCTAGTTGATAGATTTTCGCTTCTTCACATGAATTTGCTATAATCTGCATACCAATTGGCATATGGTCTTTATCAAAACCAATTGGCATATTAAGTCCTGGAAGTCCTGCCATATTAACAGGTATTACTAAAACATCATCCATAAATGATTTTCTAGGATCATCCATTGGATCTGTTAGAAGATAAGCTGTTGTTGTGGTAGTTGGTCCAATAATATAATCATATTTTTTAAAGACATTTGTAAACTCTTGTTTCATATCATCACGAATAGATAATGCTTTATAGAAATATTCTCTTGCATTCTTTCCACTAAGTAGATATGATCCTACCATGATACGTCTTTTTACTTCTTTACCAAATCCTTCTGCTCTTGTTCCAAAGTATAAGTCTCTAATATCTTTTGGATTTTCTTTCGAATGACCGTAACGAATACCATCAAATCTTGCTAAGTTAGATGAAGCTTCTCCCATAGCAATAATTTGATATAATGTTACAGCATGATTTAAATATTTCATATCAATGTAGTCTACTTTAGCCCCCATTTTCTCTAATGTCTTAGCTGTTTTTTTGATTTTATTAATAATCTCATTATCTACAATGTCACTAACAAAGAAGTTAGGAATAGCAATTTTCATACCTTTAATATTTTTTCCAATCAATCTAGTATAATCTTCATCTTGTTCTTTTATACTTGTTAAGTCCATCTTATCATGTCCCGAAATAACATTAAGAAGTAAAGCATTTTCATAAACATTTTTCGTCATAGGACCTATTTGATCTAAGCTTGATGCAAAAGCAATTAGACCATATCTAGATACACGACCATAAGTTGGTTTCATACCAACAATTCCTGTGTAACTTGCAGGTTGTCTAATGCTTCCTCCGGTATCACTTCCAAGAGCAAATAAGACGTCTCTCGCTGCAATTGTAGATGCACTTCCTCCACTAGATCCTCCGGATATTTTATCGGTATTCCATGGATTGTGTGGTGCTCCAAAATAACTAGTTCTGGAACTAGATCCCATGGCAAATTCATCCATATTAGTTTTACCAATAATAATCATATTTGCTGCGTTTATTTTATCAACAACAGTAGCATTATAAATTGGTAAAAAATTATCTAACATATGAGAGGCACAAGTTGTAAGTAATCCTTTTGTACAAATATTATCTTTGACTGCTATTGGTAGACCAAATAATAAGTTATCATCTACTTCTACGTTTTCTAATTCTTTCGCTTTTTTTATTGCTTCTTCTTTATTTAAAGTGATGTAGGCATTTAAATCAGATTTTTCAATATTCTCATAAGCTTCTTCTACTAAATCAATTGGTTTGATTTTTTTGCTTTTTAATAATTCATGAATCTCAGTAATTGTTTTATCTAAATATTTCATTACGCTCCCTCACTTTCTCCAATAACAACTGGTACTTGAATGTAATTTCCACTATGACGAGGGGCATTTTCTAAGACTTGTTTTGGTTCTAACATTTCTCCTTCTGCATCTTCTCTTAAATCGGTATGATTACTCCATGGAGCTATTAATATTTCATCATCATATCCTTCTACTTCATTTATTTTTTCTACATCATCTAATAATTTTTTTAATTCAACTTGATATTTTTTTATTTCCTCATCTGTTACTGCTATACGAGCAAGTTCTGCTACATGTAATACTTCTTCTTTTGTTAATTTTTTTTCCATATGAAAACTCCTTTCATAACTTTTACTATTATATCATAAATATATTTATTATGGCATAGGAATAATTATATTCCTAAAAGGTAAAAGTAGAGATTATTCTTTTAATATTAATTATTCTACTCCTCATCCCATACATCCAACAGCAAAGAATAAAATATAATTCAAATCAAACATTATTATTTTTCACATAATTCTCATCTTTGCTTAGTTATATTCCAAAAAAAAGGAAGTGAAGACTTCCTAAATAATTATAAAATTATATATTAAAGCCAATTACATTGGGCTCCGCTATTAGAAGTTGAACACCAGTAATGACTATCTGCACTAAGTGATACTGATGCTTCATTTAAAAAAATTTGATTATATAGTCGATAATGATCGCTATAAAATTCACAAACGAAAGATTGTGATTCTGTCCCAGTATAACTTTCATAACATATATCTGAATTTGATGTATAGCCAAAAGCTTGTTTTAGTATTTCTTTATTAGCATTATAAACTGGCTTTTCCGTTGATGATCTTTCGTCAACACCACCTCTTAGTGAGTATGTACCAACTACTAATCCTGGATACTCTTGAGCCATATCTGGTGTTATTATAAACTCTACATATGATTCTGTTACTACATTGTTTTCTAATCTATGCTTTAAGTAAAATTTACCCATTCCTTTTGTAAATGTTGTCAAATGTTCTTCATATGCAATCATGGCTTCTTCCGCTGTTTGATATTGAGTAATATTATTAGGTATAGCTTGATTCAAGTATACAGGATTTCCATCCTTATTCACCGTATAGACATATTGTGGATGAGATGGTGTTACTGCAGTATTTGTTGCTTGTACATAATTGACACTAAACTTGAACGTGTAGTTATCATTTGTACTTGGTAGTTGACTAGCAGTAATATCTTCTTTATAGTGGACTCTTACTTTATATGTTTCAGTATTTCCTGCTTCTAATAATTGATTTTGGGAGATTGCTACTCCATCACTATAAGTTACATCATATTCTAAGTATTCTGGTAAAGTTTTAGGAGTTGTTCCATTTGATGCATATACTCCACTATTTACTACACTAATCATGGCATCAATAGTACCATCATTTACTGCATCAACAGTAAACTCATAAGTATCTCCTGGTTGTTGGAAATTTACATTGAATGTTACTTCAGTAAGTCCCGAAGATATTGTAGCTGGTGTAGTTATATCTGTGACATTATTTGTTCCAAATTGTATATTATCCCAATAGATATTCCAGTTAGCAGATGTTACATTAGTAGTTCCATTGATTTGTAAGTCTGTATTAAGATAGGCATATCCTAGGGTTATTCCTAATAATAAGACTACTAATACTGGAATTAATTTATTTTTTTTATATTTTCTCATGAACT
>CAMYXG010000020.1 GCA_947303225.1 uncultured Caryophanales bacterium
CCTTAAAACCAAACTGTGTAGTTGAAGCAATGAATCGATACTATTTAGAACATACTTCTAATATTCATCGTGGTGATTATGATGCAGCAATTAAAACTAATCAATTATATGATGATGTTAGGAGTATTGTTGGGCAATTTGTTCATTGTAATCCAGACTGTGTAGTTTATACGAGTGGAACAACTATGTCTATTAATATGGTTGTTTTTGGATATATGAAAAAGCATTTAAAAGCTGGGGATGAAGTATTGTTGAACAAAGCGGAACATGCTTCTAATGTAATTCCTTGGTTGAGATTGAAAGAAGAGATTGGAATTCAAGTAACATTTGTTCCTTTAAATGATAATTATGAATTGACTTTAGAAAACATAAAGAAAACAGTTTCTAAAAAAACTAAAGTAATTTCCTTGGCACATGTTAGTAATGTTCTAGGGGATGTTCGGGATATTAATAGTATAGGACAATTTTGTAATGAAAAGCATATTTTGTTTCATGTTGATGGAGCTCAAAGTGTACCTCATATGCCTGTTGATTTTCAAAAATCAAATATGGATTTTTTGAGCTTTTCTGGTCATAAAATGTGTGGTCCGACTGGAGTTGGAATTTTGGTTGGTAAAAAAGAATTATTAGATGAAATGGATCCTTTGATATATGGTGGTGGAATGAATTCTTTTTTTGAAGCTGATACCTCTTATGAATTAAAAAATGTTCCTGTGAAATTTGAAGCAGGTACACCGCCGATAGCGGAAGTAATTGGTTTAGGAGAGGCTATTCAATATTTGATGAATATCGGGATGGATAAAATTCATAAATATGAGATGAATTTAAAAAAATATTTGATTTCAAAAGTAAAAGATATACCCAATTTAATTATTTATAATCGTAATATGGAAAGTGGTATCTTTGCTTTTAATATCGATGGAGTGTTTGCTCAAGATTCTTCTGTGTATTTGAATCATTATCATATTTATGTTAGAGCTGGAAATCATTGTGCTAAAATGTTGAAAGATGAAATTAATATTAAGAATACAGTTCGTGTTAGTATGTATTTTTATAATAATTATGTGGATATTGATCGCTTAGTAGATGCATTCAAGAATAGTAAAGATATTTTTAAAATAGTTTTGTAGGTGATAAAAATGGATAGTAATATGCGAAGAGAAATCATATTAGAAAATTATCAAGATCCTGTTAATCGTGGGTTAATAGTAGATGATAGTTATCTTCATACGAATACGAATAGTGAAAGTTGTATTGATAATTTAGATTTTATGATGAAAATAGATCAGGGTGTCGTAACAGATATTCGCTTTGATGGAGAAGCGTGTGCTATAAGTACTTCGGCGACTTCTATTATGATACAAACTCTTTTAGGAAAAAAGGTTGAAGAAGTAAAAAAAATATTAGAGAACTATAAAAAAATGATACAAGAAGAAGAATATGATTCTGAAGTGTTAGGGGATTTGATTGTTTATGATGAAATATATCAACAACCTAATCGAAAGAATTGTGCATTACTTCCACTTGTGTCTATAGAAAAAATGTTGGGGGATTTGGAGAATGAGTCAAACAATTAGTACTAAAGAATTAAAACTTGCTGAGATACGTTTATTTGATGCCTATCGAATGGCATCAGAAATTCCATATGTTCATGGGTATACTTTTTTGTTAGAAGAGGATGGCCAGTATCGAACTCTTTTTCGGGATTTTGATCAGCTTCCTGTTTTTGGAAGAGTTCCTTATTCGAATGAAACCTTAAATGGAGAAGATTTTGGAAGTAAGATTGTTCTTTTACAAGGTGAGGCTGACAATGGACCTTGTTATATTGTTTCTTATGATGGAAAAAAATTATTTGGAAAAGAAGAGATTACGCTTCAAGAATTAAAAACATATATTCTTCACTCTGAGTATTTCTTTATTGATCGTCTTTCTATTATGGAAGAAGAAAATTCTTCTGTATTTGATAAAATTCGTTATTTTCAAAAGAGAAAAAAAGATATGGAATTGATGGATTCTTTTGAAGAATATTTTGGATGTTTTTCTAAAGAATTAGTAAAAAAGTAAAAAAGTTTGAAATTCAAAAATTGAATGAAAGTTTTTTATGAAAAAATGTTTTTCTATAAGAGCTTTCTTTTTTTTTGTTCTTTTTTTTCTTTGGAAAAAAGTATTTAGTCGTTTGATTCTATTTATTTTCAGCTGTAATATACCATTTCGAGAGGAGGTGATTCATGCTAAATCAAATTATTCTTGTAGGTAGATTGACACGCGATGTTGTGGTTAATAAGTCAGAAAATGGAACTAAAGTTGCTACTATTTCTTTGGCAATTCCTAGGAGCTTTAAAAATAGTGAAGGTTCTTACGATACTGATTTTATTGATTGCGTAGCTTTTGAAAGTATTGCTGAGAATACTAGTGAATATTGTAGTAAAGGAGATATTGTAGGAGTAAAAGGAAGAGTTCAATCTAGAATAGTTGAAAAAGAAGATAAAAGGGAAAATGTAGTAGAGATTATTGCTGAAAAGGTAACATTTTTATCTAACCATACTAAAGAAGAAAAAGAAAACAACTGATAGTCAGTTGTTTTCTTTGCATTTTTTGATGACAAATATGTTACTTGTTTCTTTTGATTAATTTTGATATACTCATTTTAGAAAATAGGTGATAGGATTGTGGTTGTTGATTATAATGAAAAACAATTAAGTATTGGTAAAGCCGTTGTCGGACAGATTGAAAAAAGTAGTGAGGAATTAAAGAATACTATTCAAACTAGTATTGATTCTATTAAGGAAGCTGCTATGCAGTATAAAGTAAATCTAGATGGTACTATTGATGTTGGTCCAATTGATACTACTATTTCTGATCTTAGTGAAGAATTAAATCAGACTTCTCAATTGGCTTCAGTACAGGCAGGATTTCTTCAGGATTATGAGAGTGGAACATTGGCTTCAGAAGCTGTTACTCAAATGATTCCTATGGATGAATTATTAAGAAAAAAGCTTTCTCAATCTGGGAATGATGTTCATCCTAATGTTTTAACTAGAACTGTAGCAACTGCTGGATTGGGTGTATTCATGTTTGGGGAAGGGTTTCTTAGCTTTTTTGAGGATATTGGCGATGCTATTTTAACTGTTGGAAGTGGAGTAACACGTGTTGTTGGTTTTAAAAGTGCATCTGAACAATTAAAGGCTTATTCTGATAGGAATTTGTCTAAGGAGATTGTTGAGGATAACGACTATTTTCAGGGACTTAATAAAACTAGTTATTTTGATAAAGATAGTGGTTATGCAAAGGTATGTAAGGGAGTTGGAAAGGTTACTGCAGCAGCAGTAACTACTCATGTAGCTTCTAAGCTTTGGGCAAAACACTTGTATAAAACTGGAGAAACTAATTATCTTTCACTTGATGCAACTAAGGAAGAACGGGCAATTGAAGCATATAATCAGGCATATCAACAAGCAAAGGCTACAGTTAAGACAGTTAATAAAACTAGAGAGTTTGCACAAGATGAAATTAAAAATGTTAGTAAGCATGCTGGAAGTGGGGAAGGTTTATCACAAGCATTAGTAGCTGGAACGGCAGAAACAACAGGAAAACATCTTGTGAAAAATTATGTTACCAAACCTATTTCGGAGAAAGCAGCAAATGTTATTCTTAACACGAATGCTGGTCAACGAGTTGATGATTTTTTACGTGGTAATGGTGAGTCTATTGAAGAACATGCTAATGAGTATGTACGTTCAGCTGTTTCTAATGCTTCGCGAACTATTGGTGGAAAAACAGCAACGGAAGTTTTGAGTGGCGTTGGTGATGCTTTAGGTATAGATGATAATCCAGTTGGCGAAGTTGGTATAGAATTAGTGGGAAAAATTGCAGGAGAAGTTATTAATAATGTTGGGACTCCAAATTAAGTTAAGATATATTAGAAAGGGAAATGATATATGAGTAATTATTTACCAATTGGTACAGTTGTATTATTAAATAACGGAAAAAAGCCACTTTCTATCATGGGATATAAAGTTGTTTCTGAGAGTCATCGAGTTTATAAAGATGATGAAGAAATAGAATCTAATGAAATTTATGACTACTGTGGTGTTATTTATCCAGAAGGAATTATTGATAGTAATGCAATGTGTATGTTTAATCATTCTGATATTCAAAAGATACTATATATGGGTTATGTATCAGATGATTTTAAGAATCTTTTAAATTTTATTCATGAGAATGAAAAAAATATTTCGTAAATTAAGGAGTGAAACTTAATGGCTTTTGTACAATTAAATGAATATAATGAAGGTAGTTTACCAGAATGTGGTGTTGCGATACCATATCATTATTGTTCTAATGCTATGTCATATAAACCGATAGATGTTTCTGGGCTTTCGGCAGCTATTTCTCAAGAGTTTCAAACAGCAAATGACAATATAGTTAACGTTCAAGAATCAATTACTAATCAAATTAAAATGTTGGGTGAAGAATGGGGAACTAAATTTGCTGCTATTGATGGAAAGGACTTAGGAATTGTTGATGCTAATTCATTTGGAGACAGATTATCACAAGTAACGAGTGGCGTTACAGATCAACAATCAAAATGTGAAGCTATTGTATCGACGATTGTTTCCAAAACAGCAGAGATTAATTCTTATTTAGCTGAATTAGAACAGATATATCAAGAGTATAAACAACATGAGGCTGAGAGAAATTCTTTTATGGAAGAGCGCAATGCAATTGTAGGACAAATTCATAATTCTACTGATCAGAATACTATTGCTTCTTTAAGTTCACAAGTATCTTCTTTGGATTCGAAAATTGATAATTTGAACCGATTACTTGATTCTTATGTTGATATTCATGAACCAGATGGCTCTTGGGTTTTAGGATAAAAAAAGTAGGTGTAATGATGGATGTTAAGGTGAGATTATATCAAAGTGATGATTTTGAATCTATTCATTTATTATTAATGGATTCTTTTTCTGTTTCTAAAAAGGACTTTTATAGTGACTGTTTTTGTGAACTAGTTGCAACTATTGATTCTCAAGTTGTGGGTTATTTATTGTTAACCAAGGTTTTGAATCCTATTATAGATAAATATTATTATTTGGTAGATTATGTTTGCGTTGATTCAAAGTATAGAAATTTAGGAGTTGGTAAGAAGATGATGGAATATGCGTATCGGGTTGCAAAAGAAAACTCTGCTATCTATCTTCAATTAACTTGTAGTACATTTCGAATTGCTGCTCATAAATTGTATGAAAGTTGTGGCTTTGTTAAACGAGAATCTGATATTTTTCGAAAGGAGATTATATGATATTAGATATTATTAATAAGAAAAGAATTGGTGAGGAGTTAAGTTATCAAGAATTGGATACGATTTTTAATGGGTATTTAAATGGAGAAGTGGCTGATTATCAAATGTCTAGTTTGTTAATGGCTATTTGTATTAATGGTATGACAGATGAAGAGATCTATAGCTTAACAAAGATTTTTATTGATAGTGGTGATGTTTTAGATTTTTCTGATATTCCTGGCATAAAAGTTGATAAGCATTCTACTGGTGGAATTGGTGACAAGACTACACTTGTGATTGCTCCCATTGTGGCTTCTTTAGAGATTCCTGTTGTAAAAATGAGTGGAAGAGGACTCGGGTATACAGGTGGTACTATTGATAAATTAGAAAGTATTCCTGGTTTTCGAATTGATTTATCGGATCAAGAAATATTAAAGCAAGTTCATGATATTGGTTTGGTTATTACAGGGCAAACAGCAGATTTGGTCCCAATGGATAAAGCTATTTATGCTTTACGTGATGTAACAGCAACGGTTTCTTCTATTCCTTTGATTGCTTCAAGTATTATGAGCAAAAAAATTGCTAGTGGTGCTGATAAAATTATTATCGATATTAAAGTTGGAAATGGTGCTTTATTACAATCTTATGAAGATGCTGAAAAGCTTAGTGAATTGATGATGAAAATTGGTAAAGTTTATCATAGAGAAGTGCGTTGTATTATCAGTGATATGAATGTTCCATTAGGTAAGTGTATTGGAAATAGTTTGGAAGTATTGGAAGCTATTGATGTGTTGCAAGGAAAAGAAGAAAATAATAATTTTGTAAAATTGTGTTATGAATTAGCAGCAGAAATGGTCAGTATGGGAAAAGAAATTTCTAAGGATGAAGCTTTAACGTTGGTTGATGATGCTATTCAATCAGGAAAAGCTTATCAGAAATTTTTAGAGATGGTTGAATATCAAAAAGGTAATGTAGATAAAATTAAAGTAAGTAAGAATACTATTGAATTAAAAGCTAAAAAAAGTGGAACTATTCAAGATATAAATGCTCTGGAATTAGGAAAATTATCTTTATCTTTGGGTGCTGGTAAAATTCATAAGACTGATAAAATTGATTATTCTGTTGGAATTCGATTGAATAAGTTAGTTGGAGATTCTGTAAAAAAGGGCGATGTTTTAGCAACGTTATATGTAAAGAATAATGTCCAAGGTATTAAATTGAATGATATTTTTATGATTCGCTAAAAAAATGTTTGATTTTTTGTAATTTATGGTATAATATTTTTATAAGGTAAGGTGAGTTTTTATGGAAAAGATTTATATGGAAGAAAATCAGCAAAAGCAAAGACAAAATCGTCGACTAGGTTTTTCAGTTATGTTATCTTTTGGAGTTGCTATATTTGCTATGTTTTCACTACTTTCGTTTGGATTGGCTGTGTATGGAAATAATGGAGGAATTAGTTATGCTGCTCCTATAACAGGTGATAGTTTTACTTTTTATCAAGAACAAAATAGTGGTGTAAATGTTTTTGTTCGTGGACAGAATGCTGATGATAGTAAGAGTTTTGAGGTGCCATTATATTATTCAGATAGTTCTTATGAAAATCCAATTTATTGTGTTGAACATAAAGCATCTGTAAGTAATAATGTTCAATATAATAAAGGTAATCCGATTAATGATTTTGGATTATTATATATTCTAAATAATAGTGGTGCTAATGGAAAAAATATTATTAATGGTCAAAAATATATTGAAGCATGGGCTACACAAGTTTCTATTTGGCTATATTTATATGAAACAGACTCTTCTAATGCCATGAATGATATTAGTCAAGAAGAATTGGATGGTATTCAAAATGCTACAAACTTTATTGTTACTGGTGAAGGAAATGTGGGTTCAAATGTTTCTGGTGTTTATACTAAGATTCGTGCATTAGTTGATGCAGCAAAAGCAGCTAGTTCTGCTAGAGCATTATCAGTAGAAATTAATAGTGATGATCCTGCTTCTGTTGCTGATGATAAGAGCTTTTATCAATCACCTCTTGTTACTGTAACAGATGTGTATGGAGAAATGCAGAGTTTTGATGTAACTGTTAGTGGTGTTGAAGGAGCTTATTTGGTAGATGAAAGTGGTAATGATTTAGAGGCCAATGGTATTGCTCCTGGAACAAAGTTCTATGTTCGCATTCCTGCTGATAAGGTTGGAACTGAGACTTTAGATATAACTGTTAATGCAAAAGGTCATTTTAATTCCTTAAAGGGAGATTACTTTACTTCTGATGGATTACAAAAAGTTGTTACTGTAACAGGAACTACTGT
Organism: uncultured Caryophanales bacterium; assembly: GCA_947303225.1. GTDB lineage: Bacteria > Bacillota_I > Bacilli_A > RF39 > UBA660 > UBA3789. The sequence goes on from CAMYXG010000020.1 coordinate 7,603, forward strand.
TGATTTCAGTGCAGGTGACACTTTCCAAATTATTCCTACTCCAGCAACAGGAATGAATGCAGTTCAAACAATTTACTTTATTGGTTTAATAGTATTGTTATGTGGTGTTGGTATTGTTTATGCAAATGCGAAACCAGTTGAAAGTAAACAATAAAATTAAAAAGAGCCATACATTAATGCTTGGCTCTTTCCTTATTTTTTTTGGAATTGTTTCCTTGTCGTGGAACTATTTATTACGGATGCGTGATGAAGTTTTTTCTGATATGAAAATTGCTATGATGGATACTAAAGAGGAGGCAACTACTCCAGTATCTAATGAAGTTATAGAGCAGGCTCCTATAGCAGATAATATTCCTGGTGAAGGAGCTGATCATAATTATGAGATTGATTATAGTAGGTATTTAGGAGTATTGGAAATACCTAAAATCGGTTTAAAGAGGGGCTTTTATAATGTTGGTTCGAAATATAATGATATTCAGTATAATGTAACAATGGTTCAGGGATCTACTTTACCTGATGTTGTAAATGGTAATTTGATTTTGATGGCTCATTCAGGTGATGCTTATATCTCATATTTTGCTTATTTATGGAAATTGGAATTAGGAGATTCTGTTTTTGTTACTTATGGTGGTCATCGATATCAGTATTTGATTGTTAGCATTTATGAGGTACCAAAAGGAATTGTTACGGTTAAGCGAAATTATGATAGAACATGTTTAACGATGATTACTTGTACTAAAAATAATGATTATACTCAAACTGTCTATATTTCCGAAATGATTGGCTAAGAAGGTGATAGTATGAATTTATCTTTGATAGAAAAGTTAGGAGTTATTTTTCGATATATCTTTTCTTCTTTTCTTTCAATAGAGATGTTTATACTAAGCCTTCTTTTATTTATTATTTTAGTTATTAATTTAAAGAGAAATAATCCCATCATTCAAATGGTTGCAATTGGTATTTATATTGGCTTTGTTTTGGGAATTTTGATTAGTTATACTACTTATGTAAAGTCTTGTGTTGATTCATTTGTAAAAGCTGTTATGAATTATGTTTATTTTCCTTCTACAATTGCTTATTTTTTTATTATTATTTTTGTTACTGTTATGATTTTGTGGACTCTCTTTCGAAAAGATTTATCTTTTTTTAAAAAAGTTGTGAATTATTTGTTTTTTAGTATTTTATACTTTTTCTTTATGTCTTTTGTAGCATTAGCTGCTTATGATGGGGTTGATCTGTTGGATTTATCTTCTCTTTATCAAAATAATACAATTTTGTCACTTGTTCAAATTAGTAACTTTATTCTAGTTATTTGGATTTTGTATACAGGATTTTATTGGTTGTTTCAATTTTTTAAAAAAAAATATGATTAGTTGGAAAGTTAATTCATTAACTTTCTTTTTTTAAAAGAGAGGATTTCATTCCTCTCTTACCAATCTTTTATCTTTGTTGCATAGTATTCTTCAAATGATATGTTATTGTTTTTGATGTATTTTGCAATTTCTACTCCTACGTATCGATAATGCCATGATTCGTATTGATATCCTGTTTCTTTTTCTTTTCCTTTTGGAAATCTAAGTATAAATCCATAGTCTTGTGCATGTTTTTGCATCCATTTAAATTCATCCGTTTTTTCAAAATTTGTATAGTTTGTTTCTTTATTGTATACATCTATTGCTAAACCTGTTTGATGTTCTGAATGTCCAGCTCTACCTGAATAGGTATCTGCTTTTTCTTTGCCATCTTGTTTTACATATCTATTATATAAATTTACTTGATAATTGTAGCTTCTGTAGGAAGACATTGCTACAATTGTTAAATCTTGTTTTTCTGCGTCTTTTGCCATTTGTTCAAAAGATTCTTTTGCTTTTTTTACAAGTTTCATTCCGCTTAGTGCATATTTTGTACTGATATTTTCTAAATTTTTAGGTACATAGTTTTTTGTCAAGTAGTAATGCTTGTTCACTAATATTTTTTCGGTATTTTGGTATTTTGCTTCTTCTGTATTTTTATATTCTTCTAGATCTAAGTTCATATTTACGTTTTTAATAACTTGTTCTATGGATAGTTTTGAGTTCTTTTCTAAATATTTTTCATATCTTTCTTGATAATCTTCATTATAATAATCAATTTCTTTTTTGATTGTTTCTAAATTGTTATCTTTCTTTTCTATTTCTTTTTTCTTTTTTATTATTTAATTTTTTTTTGGTTCTTTAGTGTTAAAATTTATTATTGTGTTTATTCCTTTAGATATTAAAGTTATAATAGAAATAATGATTACAATTAGGATTGTAAAATTTTTCTTTTTTATTCTTATTTTTTTCTTTTTTGTGGTAGTCATATATTATCACCTAATTCTATCATATCATCAAAATTTTATTTTATGAATAAATTTACTCTTTTTTACATAAAAAAATATAGGAGGTTTATTATGAAAAAGGTTTTATTTTTCTTTTTATTGTTTTTGCTTCCTACTTGTTGTTTTGCAGAAGAAGAATTAGTTTCTCATGCAAAAAGTGGAATTTTAATAGAAGCAAATAGTGGTAAAATTCTTTTCGAAAAAGATAAAGATGGTAGAGTTAGTGTCGCTTCCATGACTAAAATGGTAGCACAAATAATTATTTTAGAGGAAGTAGAGAAGGGAAATATTCATTGGGATGATATAGTGGTTGTGAGTAAGAATGCTAGTGATATGGGTGGATCTCAAATCTATTTAGAAGAAGGAGAAAAGATGACAGTTCGAGATTTGATGAAGGGAATAAGTGTTGCTAGTGGTAATGATGCTACTGTAGCTATGGCAGAATATATCAGAGGAACGGAAGAAAATTATGTAAAACGAATGAATCAAAAAGTACATAAGCATGGTCTAAAAAATACTCATTTTGAGAATTGTACAGGATTAGATGAAGAAAATCATTATTCTAGTAGTTATGATATGGCAATGATTGCACGTGACTTAGTTGTGAATCATCCAGCTATTTTAAAATTTTCTTCTATTTATGAAGATTATTTACGAAAAGATACAGATCATAAATTTTGGCTTGTAAACACAAATAAATTGATTTCTCAGTATGAGGGAACGGATGGTTTAAAAACTGGTCATACTGATCAAGCTGGTTATTGTTTAGCTGCAACTGCTAAGAAAAATGATATTCGTTTGATTGGTATTGTGTTAGGTGAAGAGGATAGTAAAGTAAGAAATCAAGAAGCAATTCAATTATTAGATTATGGATTTCAAAATACAAAATTAACGATATTAAAAGAAAAAAATAGTGTGATTAAAACGATTCCTTTGGAAAAGTGCAATCGTCCTTCTATTTATGCTTTATTAAAGAATGACCTTGTTATATTGGAAGATGCTGATTCTAAAACTTCTGATGTTCAATATCAAATAAAAATACAATCCTTTTCTTTTCCTATAAAAAAAGGGGATTCTATTGGTAAAATAGTTGCTTTATCTGATGGAAAAATGTTATCACAGGAGGAATTGATTAGTTCTAGTACTGTCTTAAAAATGAATCTTTTTCATTTATATCAGACTACAATAAAACATATTCTATTTGGGGATTATTAGCATATGATTATCATATGTTTTTTTGTGCATTAATTATTTACTTTTTTTATATTACATGAAATTAAATAGTTTGTTTTTTATTTGATTTTTTAATGATTTTTTATTGTTTTGAATATTCATTTGTGTTAAAATGAGTTATAGTATGGGAGATTTTAATATGGCTAAGAAAATAGTATTTATTGTTTTATCCGTTTTTATTATGATTGCTGGTGTTTCTTATATGGCTATTTCTAGCTATCGTTCTAGTTTTAAGTCATTTGAAAAGTCAGGATATATTATTGATAGTCGTAATGTGTCTTCTGGAAATAAGAAGTCAACGGTTTATTATTTTGATGATAATGAAAAGTATAAATTACGTTATGATAATCAAGTTACATTTTCTGATGTTAATGGGGAGAAAGTAGATGTTTCTCAAGCATCTTTTATTCATTATAATGATGATTCTATTGGTGTTTTAAAAAAGGCTGTTATTTTTAATTTAGATGAAATTGAAAGTGAAATACCAAAATATTATAATATTTTTGATGATACGATTTTGGAGTATAGTAAAAGTTCTTATGTTGTAGATAATTTAGGTAAAAAGCTTAGATTTAAACACTTTTTAGTCAAAGTAAATGATACGAAGTATTTGATTATTGGTGATGGAATGAAACTTCATTTGGATGGTACTCGTGAAATTGCTGTCGGATCTAATTATGTTGAATTGGATTTTGTAGATGAAAAAGTTGTTACAATTGAGAACAAGGATTCTATCTATCAGACTATTGGCAAAGATGCTTCAATCGATTTAGGTGATCATATTACTCTTAATTTAGATAATCGTTATTTGTATTTAAAAGATGAAGCAAAAATGAGTATTGATTCTATGATTATTGATTCTTCTGATAACATTGAAATTCAACCTATTGAAGAAAAAAATGAGGAGGAAGCGTTAGAAGAAGAGGAACAAAATGAAGAGGGAAATACTCAAAATGGTGGAATTGATGGATCTAATGATGAGAATGGCGAACAGGAAGCAAGTGGTGGATCTGTAGCAAATGGTGGAGTTATTGAAAATGAGCTTAATGAGGTGGAACTTTCTTTGCCTTCTGCAGATCTAAGCGAAATCAATGTTACGGCCAATAAGATTGAGGGGACGATTAAGATCACAGACAAGGATTCTTTAATTACTGGTGGAGTTACTACTAGCATTATAGAGAATAGTACTGGAAGAGTAGTTGATTTAATTGAAACTGATGAAGGTAATTATAATATTGAAGTTTCTTCTAGTCGACTTACTCCAGAAACAGTTTATAATTTAGTTAGTACTTTAAGTTATAAGAAAAATGATATTGTTTATACAACAGATATTGTTCAACATGTTTTTGTAACTTCTTCCATTGGAGTTAGTTTAGAAAAAGATTATTTTACATCAGATTCTTTAAATTATGTTGTTAATTTTGATGATTATTCTCAAGTACGTAGTTGTGTTATTGAATTGTTTGATACAAATGGAGAGTCATTATATACATTACCATTAGAAAGAAGTGCAGGAAATCAGATTCCAGTTAATTTTACGGGACTTGAATCTAATAAAAAATATTCTGTTGTTATTAATAATATTTTATATGATGATTATATTCTTTCTAATGATTATTCTATTGAACAGAGTGCTAAGACGTTAAAGGTTAGACCAACATTGGGAAGTCCGTCTTTTACGATTGATAAGAAAAATGGAAAATTTACTTTGAAACTTGATAATATGGTTGATGGTCAAAATGGTGTTGAGAGCTATAAATATCAAATTTATGATACTCGTACTATGGATGCTGGGGCAGGTAGTCCGGTTAATGTTATTGAGAAAACAAGTCTAACATCTATTGATGTAAATGTTGATAATAGTATTTTTTATCGTAGTGTTGGTTATGTATTTAATGTTGTTGTGGAATTTTATGATAATGAAAAATATGTTGAATACATTACACCATTTAGTGGTGTTATGCAGTTGGATGGAAAAGAAGCTCCTTCTATTTCATGGAAGACGAATCATGTTACATTTGAGAGTATTGATGGAACTATTTCTATTTTAGATGTAGGAAATACTATTGACTTAGATAAGACAATGACGATTGTTTATACGAATTCTATTGGAACAACAGAACAATTTACTACAGCAGGTAATATTGTTATTCCATTTACTAGGAATAATTTAAGAGCAAATGAGACTTATACAATTTCTGTTTATGGTACAGTTGATTTTCAGGATGGCAATCCTCCAATTGATAATTATCATATTGGAAGTGCTAGTGTAAAGACAAATCCAACTAATCCATTTAATGTTTCATTTAATGTTGATACGAATGATGTTTCTGCTACCTTTAAGGTTAATGCTCGTTTATTAAATGTTGGTACGGCAGATAATCGTTTGGAAGCATCTACTCTTACAGGAATTTCTTTTGTATTACATGAAGGTGTTACAGTTGATGGTAGAGTTGTTAAAACGGTTCCTGCTAGAGATAGGGATTTGAGAGAGTATTATAGTGATTTGCAAGTAGCTTATTATGATAAGGAATTTGTTATTAAT
>CAMYXG010000021.1 GCA_947303225.1 uncultured Caryophanales bacterium
TATAATCTATGTGTTTGACGCCTCATGCTCAAACCGCATTGAAAAGGTAAAAACGAATTTTCGTACCTTAAGAGCGAGTCTTAGTTTATAAAGGAGGTATATGTATGAATGCTGTCATTAAAGTTGGTGGAAAGCAATATTATGTTACAGAGGGTTCTGAAATTTATGTAGAAAAATTAAATTGTGAATCAGGTGACATAGTTACTTTTGATCAAGTATTAATGCTTGATTCTAAAGTTGGTAATCCTTATCTTACTGGTGTTACTGTTTTAGGAGAAGTTCTTAAAAACGGTAAAAATAAGAAGATTAAGATCTTTTAGTATAAATGTAAAGATCAATCTAATCGTAGAAAACAAGGACATAGACAACCTTATACAAAAATTAAAATTACTAAAATTGGTTAATTATGATTCAAGTAAAAATAGTGAAAGAACATGGAAAGTATCAAAAAGTAAAAATATTAGGACATGCGATGTATGATGATTATGGAAAAGATATTGTATGTAGTGCTTGTAGTAGTATTGTTACAACTACTGTGAATGGATTACTTTCTATAAATAGTCAGTGTATTAGTTATTTGGTTAGTCATAAAGGTATGTCAATTGATGTTAAAAGTACAGATGATATTACTCAAAAGCTAATTCATAATATGGTTAGTCTATTAAAAGAACTGGAGGGAAATTATCCAGATAATATTAGTGTAAAGTAAGGAGGAGAATTATGAAATTATTACAATTAGATATTCAATTATTTGCTCATCATAAAGGGCAAGGATCAACATCTAATGGTCGTGATTCTGCAGGACGTAGACTTGGAGCAAAAGCGGCTGATGGTGAATTTATCACAGCTGGTTCTATTATATATCGTCAAAGAGGAACAAAAATGTTTCCTGGGGTAAATTGTCGTCGTGGTAATGATGATAGTATTTATTCTACAATTGACGGAATTGTTAAATTTGAACGCTTGGGAAGAGATAAAAAACAAGCTTCTGTTTATCCTGTTGGAGAATAAATAAAAGGACCAGACATTGGTCCTTTTTCTATGATAAGGGGGATTTATGAAAAAAACGGTTGATGTATTTTTATATCCAAATGAATTATTACAAGAAAATAAAGATTTATTAATTGAGAGATATGTAGAAGATTATGGAGAAGAGTATCGATCTATTATTCAAAATAGAATGGATAATACTTTATATTTATTTGATTCAAATCCTATTGCTACTATGGAGGCAATTAAAGAGTTTGATAGTAGTATTGATTCTAAAAAAATGGATACTTTATTAAAAGAGTATCTTAATTATAAAAAGGTATATGATTCTGTTCATAAACGAATGATAAAGAAGTATTACCATTTTCTTTCCTCATATTTTTCTGTTCCTTCTCATCCAATTCGTGAGGAGTTATTATCGCTAGATATTGAGGCTTATAGTTTAAAGAACTTAGCAATCTTACAAAGAAGTGGGGAAAATCCTACAGAGAAAGAAAAAATATTGAAAAGACAAGAAAAATATCGTAAAGATTGTAGAAAAATGGGGATCAATCCTTTGACTAATTCTGTTTATATTCAATTTTTATTAGATGAAAAAATGAGAATAGAAGAAATGGAATTGACTAGTTTATTAAAAAGTACAAAATGGGGAAAAAGAATGATAAAAACAATTCGTTCTTATTATCCTAAGGCTAGTATTTCAGAAATACAAAAGATTATGAGAGATGATGCTGTTGCGAATACTAGCTATATATTAGACTCTCGTGGTTGTGCAAGAGCTAGGGTTCTTTCTTTTCCATTATTACAGAATTATGATATTAAGAGTTTTGATCGTATTTTTTATCATGAAAATCGACATGTTGTGGAGTCGAATCCTTATTCTTCTGGACTTCATAATCATATTGGAAATTGCTACGAATTATTGAATGAAATTCGTACTGAAAATAATGCTTTGAAGGATTTAGAATTCTTTCCTGATGATTTTATGTGGTCTAGTGATGCTATGAGTGGACATCATAATACTTATGAGGAATTATTAGTTTATGTTCAATCTTTTTTTGAAGAACATAGAGAATTATTGAATGCTTTAGCAATTCAAGGAGATTTATCTTGTCTTGAGAAAATTTATGGAAAAAAGAATTTAAATGAGTTAGAAGATTTCTTACGAAAATTGTCTTATGTTTTAAAAGAAAGCAATTATCAGTATTTTTATCAAGCTAAGGATGATGAAGCAAAGACTTTAGTTCATCGCTTAAATAGTCATTTCCATAGACAATAATTTTAATCTTTTGATATAATGATAATGTTTGAAAGGGGTGATATGATGTTTGTTGATGAAGTGGAGATTCAAGTTGAAGCAGGTAAAGGTGGAGATGGTTGCACTGCTTTTCGTCGTGAAAAATATGTAGCGATGGGAGGGCCATATGGTGGTAATGGTGGACATGGTGCAGATATTGTTTTTCAAGTGGATGAAGGACTTCATACTTTACTTGATTTGCGTTATCAAAAAACGATAAAAGGAGCAAATGGTGAAAATGGAAGAGGAAAGAACCAGCATGGAAAAGGTGCTGATGCACTTATTGTAAAAGTTCCTTTGGGTACTGTTGTTACGGACTTAGATACTGGACTAATTCTTGCAGATTTATCTCATAAAAATCAAAGTGAAATTATTGCAAAAGGCGGTCGTGGAGGACGTGGAAATACTGCTTTTAAGACACAAACTAATACCGCTCCTAATTATTCGGAAAATGGAGAAGAAGGGGAACATAAGCATTTAAAAGTAGAAGTAAAAATGCTTGCTGATGTTGGATTAGTCGGTTTACCAAGCGTTGGAAAGAGTACTATTATTTCTTGTGTATCTAAATCTAAACCTAAAATAGCTGCGTATCATTTTACAACGTTAAATCCAAATTTAGGAGTGGTAAAAAGTAGTGATGGTAGAAGCTTTGTTATGGCAGATTTACCTGGTTTAATTGAAGGAGCTAGTGAAGGAGAAGGTTTAGGAGATAAATTTCTACGTCATATTGAAAGGACTCGTGTTATTGCACATGTTGTAGATATGTCTGGTAGTGAAATGAGAGATCCATATGAAGATTTTGTTTTAATTAATAAAGAGCTTGAGGCTTTTAATGAAAAATTAATTAAAAAACCAATGATTGTATTAGCAAATAAGATGGATTTAGAAGGAGCACATGAGAACTTAGAAAAGTTTAGAGAAAAAGTTGATTGTGAAATTTTTGAAGTTAGTGCTGCAAAAAATCAAGGATTACAAGAAGTTGTTAATCGATTGGCAGATTTATTAGATTCTATACCAAGTAATCCTTTATATGATGAATCACAAATAGAAAGTCATGTATTATATCGATTCCAAAAAGAAGAACCATTTGTCATTACAAAAGAAGACGATGGATTGTGGGCTATTACTGGAAAAGAAGTAGAACGATTATTTAAAATGACAAAGTTTTCAAGTGATGAAGCTGTTTATCGTTTTGCTAAGAAATTAAGACGTATGGGAATTGATGATAAATTAATTGAAATGGGTGCTAAAGAAGGAGATCAAGTTCGTATTTTAGATTTTTATTTTGATTTTAAAGATTAGGTTAGGAGTAGTTTATGATTACGATTAGTACATTTAATATACAAAATGATATTCGGTCTTATTCAAAGGAAAAAACTTCTATGATTTTAGATTATTTAAAAAAATATCATATTGATATTTTAAATTTACAAGAAGTATATTCTAAATTAGATATTGATTTAAAAAAAGAATTAAAACTATTATCTTATTCTTCTTATGGAAGATATCGTTTCATTTTAAGAAGAATTTTTAATCGTATTAATGAAAAAACACCTATTATTACAAATGGAAAAGTTTTATCTTATCATACGTATTCTCTTCCTTTTTTGCCTTCTCTATTAAAAAGAGTTATGACAAAGGTAGTAATTCAAGATGGTGATAAAGTCTTTTCTGTTTATAATACTCATATAGATTTTCAACATGAGTTAACAAAAAAAAGACAATTAAAAAAAATATTAAATATTATCCAGAAAGATTCTAATCCTATTATATTAACTGGAGATTTTAATCTAAAAACAAATAAAGAGATATTTTTAGAATTTGTGGATGAACTAAATAAACTTGGAATTCAACATGTAGATATTCATGAAAAAACATTTAAGGCATCACTATATCATAGAGCGATTGATCATGTTTTTGTATCACGTGAATTTCATGTATGTCATAAAGAACTTATTACAGATATTCCAATTAGTGATCATTATCCTGTATTGGTTCAGTTAGACTATTCATAATTAAGGGGGATATTATGTCGGAAGAATTACAACAGGTTTTTCAATTTGTCTCAGAACATCCGGAATTATTTGATTCTTTTGAAAGAATGTATATCAAGCAGTATCTACAATCTGTTCAAGAAGGAAGGCATGATATATTTTTACCAGATGTTATTCGAGAATTATTTGATTATTTTCATATTGTTTCAGAAGATCAAGATATTTATTCTGGTTTTCTTACATTATTGCAAGAACATTTTTCTATAGAAAATGCTAATATAATTGAAGTAGGAGGAGGAATTCTTCCTTGTTTAGGAAAGAAGATTTCTCTTTTACAAAATCATGGTACTATTACTATATATGATCCTAGAATTAGTATTTATGAAACGGGGAATTCTCGTTTTCATTTGATAAGGGATGAATTCTCTCGATATACAGATGTGAAAAATACTGATTTAATGATTGGATTCATGCCTTGTAAAGGAGCAGAAGATTTAGTAGAATCTGCTACGCAACATGAAATTGATTTTATGGTTGCTTTATGTGAGGGTGGTCCTCATGGAGATATCTATGATTATTTTGAAAGTGATGATGAATGGATTGATAGTATGCTTTATCGAGCAAGTCGAGGAATTGAAGATCATCATATGGGAACACTAGGTATTCATTATTTAGATAAATATGAAGATCCTTATCCTGTAATTTATAATAAGAGAAAATAGATTGTAATTTCTATTTTTTTATTATATAATCAATTTAAGATAGAGGTGTTTATATGAAAAGTATTGAGTTCTTAAAAGATAATGGAGTAGATATTACAAAAAGCTTAGAATTGTTTGGAGATGTTTCTACTTATAATGAAACAATTGGGGAATTTTTAGTTGGTATTCATACTAAAATTAAGAATTTGATTCATTTTATGGAGAATAAAGATTTAGAAAATTATGCTATTACGGCTCATTCTATGAAAAGTGATGCGAAAAATTTTGGTTTTATAGCTTTAGCTGATATGGCGTTAGAACATGAAGAAAAAAGTAAAGTAGGAGATTTGTATTTTATTACTAGTCATATTAATGATTTAATTCAAAAAACAAATGATTCTATTAAACTAGTTCAAGAATATATGAATGGTGATGATGCTGATGAAATTAGTCATACTATAGAAACTAGTGATGAAGATGTTTATAAAAAGAAAACTATTTTAGTAGTAGATGATTCTAATATTATTCGTAATTTTGTTAAAAGAATCTTTAGTGATAAGTATAATGTTGGTACAGCAAAGGATGGAGAAGAAGCAATTCGTATTATTAAAGCTAATATGGATAATGATTTTATAGAAACGATTCTTTTAGATTTAAATATGCCAAAAGTAGATGGATTTGCTGTATTGGAATTTATGAGGCAAAATAATTTATTGAAAAAAATGCCAGTATCTATTATTTCAGGAGATTCTTCTAAAGAAACGATTGATAAGGCATTTACTTATGAGATTGTTGATATGTTAAGTAAGCCATTTAATGATCAAAGTGTAAAGATGGTCATTGAAAAGACTTTAATTTATAAAGGGGTTATCTGATTCTTATATAATATAAGAGTCTTTTTTATTGATTTATTGGTGGAAAATATGGTATTCTGTATTATAGAGAATGATTGGGTAGGAGATGGTATTATGAATCAAAAAATGTTATCTATTGGGACCATTGTTTTATTAAAAAAATCTACAAAGAGAATTTTAATTATAGGGTATTATCCTCAAGAATATAATGATTCTAAAGTTTATGATTATAGTGGGGTTCCTTTTCCAGAAGGATTAGTAGATTCTAGAAAGATTTTGATGTTTAATCATGTACAAATAGAAAAAGTATATCATAATAGTTTATGGGATGATGAAGTTCGTGAATTGATGGATAAGGTTCAAAAGATGAAGGAGATGAAATAAATGGATATTTATAGTAAGAGTAGTACTCCAAAATTAAATAGTCCAGGGAATAATTATTATTATGATGGAGCTACGAGTTATAAAGCAGCTGATATTGGAACAGTTCAATCTAGTGTAGAAAGTGAATTGAAGACGATGGAAGCTGATTTTTCTACTTCTATTACAAATTTTAAAAAGAAAGTGGAAGATTTAGATGTTAGTTTTGGAGAAAAATTTATTACAATTAATCAAAAAAAATTAGGTTTTGTTGATGTAGAAGCATTTACTTCATTGCTTGATAAATTAAAATCTTCTATTGATACAAGTATTTCTGATACGAATAGTTTTTTTTCTACTTGTTCTAGTGAGATTAGTACAATCAATCAATGGTTGAGTACTTTGGAGAGTAATGCTTCTAGTTATCATGCAGCTGAGTCTTCTTATCAAAGATATTCTGGAAAGACGGATAGTGATTCTATTAGTCAAGCTTCTCATTATCAAAGTATTATGAATCAATATCAAAAATTATCTGGTGATCCTACTAATCATGGTGAATGGATTAGGGAATAGGGGGTATAGATTATGGCAGAAAATGTTTTTACAGGTGATGCATCTAATTATGCAGAAGGAGATGGAATGCTTGGTTTAAGCCAAGAACAAAGGGCTTTTGTAGAAGAAGTTGCATATTATGCGAATCAAGAGTATTCAAGGAGAAAAGCTGCTGGAGAAGATTGGGTTTTACCTTCTGTTTGTGTTTCTCAGGCATGTTTGGAGTCAGGATTTGGCTCTGCTACTACGGTTAATATCTTTGGAATTAAAGGAGCAGGTACTTCTGCTACTACTCAAGAGGAATATGTACCAGGACAGAAGACTACAATTGTAGATAGTTTTGTTTCTCATGGAACAATTGAAGAAGATGTTAAGGTTTATTATGATTTAATTTGTGGAACAGGAGCATATGAAGGTTGGGATATTTATAGTGCTGCAAGAAATAATGAAGATGCTGCTGATGCTGTTCAACAAATTAGGAATGCTGGATATGCGACCTCTTCATCTTATTCACATGATGTTATTAGTATCATGGATCAATATAATATTAGACAATTTGATACAGGTATTGCTGATTTTGATTATAATGAAGCTGGTTATCAAGAAGGTTGCGATATTTATGAAGATGCCGTAAAAATTATTACAGAAATGGAGCAATCCTATGAAAAAGCAGAAAATAGTATCAAAAGTGCTTGTGCATCTAAGCCAGCTGTTGACTATCAATCTATTATTCAATTTGAAAATATTAAGTCTATTATTCAAACATTGAAAGAATTGTTAGAAAAAACGAAAGTAATTGCGGATGAAGAAAAATATATAGCAGAACAATATGATGATGATGGTGGTGCTGGTCTTAATAGTTTTCAAGCTTCTGCGATGGCTACTACAGTACAGAATTATGCATTTGATAATATGGATGACTTCAAGAATATGGTATCTAGTTATCAAAATTCTAATTCTAATGAAGTCTTCTCTAACTGGCTTCAAAGTTATTCTTCAACAAATGGAATTGAGTCAAAAGTAGTAAATATGTCTCAGTATGAAAAAGCTATAAAAGATAGTGGAGCAGTGTTATCCAGTGATTATGTAGTAAGTAAAGCATCTTTCTTATTAGCAGAAACTGCAACGGAAAAGACTGAGGAAAAAGAGCAGGAAAAGACAAAGACAAATACGAATACAAATACGAATACGAATACTTCTGGAAATAGTTCTGCTCAGTTCCGAGCAAGTGGTGGAACTGGTGGTGGAACTGGTGGTGTTGTTAGTGGTGGAGTTATTTCCTCTAATATTGAAACTCAATCTCGGAAAAAGATGCTTTCTGCTTTATTAGATAAAGATAAGAAGACTGATACGAGCAAAGGTGATGATGATTCCTTATCAGAAGTTCTTGATTCTTCTGAAAAGCCAATTACAGAGACAGAAACAACAACTGCTACAGATACTTTGAAAACTACAGAAACAGATACTACAAAAGCAGAGAATAGTACTGCTACAGTAACAGCTCCTACTACTAGTGAGAGTACAACAACTCATGGTAGTAGTACATTTACTGCTCAAACGACTACTACAAGTGAAAGTCAACCTGTAACATCTAGTACTGTTTATCCTTCGAGTAGTGAACCAGTTGCTTCGGAGACTAGTTTTCAAACAGAACCGGCAACAGGAGAAGAAACTACTTCTTCAACTCCAGAACTTCCGATTGATTTAGATGATGAAGATCCTGTTGTTCCAGTTGATACGGATTCATATGATAGTTCCGTTGGAGAGTCTACTATTCAAAAAGTTCCAAATGTTCCAAATATTTCTTCTTCTAGTCCTAAACAAAGTACTGGTAGTGCTGCAATTCCAGTTGTATTAGGACTTGGTGCCACTGCAGCAGTTGGTGGAGGAGCTGCTTATTATATTCACAAAAAACATCAGAATGAAGAATATGATGAGTATGATGATGAGGAGTATGATGAAGATTTTGTTCAAGATGATGATGTTGTTGTTCCAGAAGAAGATGATTTTGAAGAAAAAGCAATTCCAGAGTTAAATGATATTAACGATGGAAATATATAAAAAAAGTAAGTACTTTCAAACTAGAAAGTATTTACTTTTTTAATGGCATTTTTTCTCCTACTTTTAAGTATTTAGCTGTATTTAGTGGTAGAAAATAGACATTATATGCTTTTCTTTTTAAAATTCTTCTTTCTGTTTTTACATTTTCATATAAAGCAATAATTATTTCATCTTTATTTGTAAAGCAAATATCTACTTTTTGTAAAAAAAAGTCAGTGCTGGCAAATTTTTTTTTGGGTAGTTTGATTCCTTTTTCAAGTATTTCCCATTGAAAGCGAATTGTTTTTAAACGGTCTTTCCAATTCGTATATTCTTCTATTATTATTTTTTTATTTTTAATCTTTAGAAACATTTTATCACCATTGTTATTATAACATCAATTTTATTTTAATACTTTAAAAGTAATATAAAATATGATAAAATAATACTGTTTGGAGGTGTTTGTATGAGTGGACATTCAAAATGGGCTACGATACATAGAAAAAAAGGTCTTATTGATCAACAACGTGGAAAAGTTTTTCAAAAATTAGCAAAAGAAATTATGGTTGCTGCGAAAGGTGGAAGCCCGGATCCTGCTCAAAACGCCGCATTGCGTTTAGCAGTTGATAAGGCTAAAGCTCAAAATATGCCAAAAGATAATATTCAAAAGGCAATTGAAAAAGCTACAGGTGGAACAGATGGAGCAAACTATGAAACTATTCGTTATGAAGGATATGGGCATGGTGGAGTTGCTTTTATGGTTGATTGTTTAACAGATAATAGGAATCGTACAGCATCACAAGTACGTAGTACTTTTACTAAAGCAGGAGGAAATTTAGGTACAGATGGTTCTGTTAGTTATATGTTTGAAAGACGTGGATCTATTGTTATTCCTGCTGAATATGATGAGGATACGATGATGATGACGGCATTAGATGCTGGTGCAGAAGATTTTGAAAAAGTAGAAGATACTTATGTAATTTCTACTGATCAAGCAACTTTCACAACTGTTCGTGATGCATTAGAGGCAGCAGATGTAAAAGAGTTTTTAGAATGTGAGTTAACTTATGTTCCTACAATGGAAGTTGAACTAGATGATGAGGGACAAGAAAAAGTTATGAAATTAGTTGAAAATTTAGAAGATTTAGATGATGTACAAGATGTTTATTATAATTTGAAAGAAAATTAAAAAGTTGTATTTGCAACTTTTTATTTTAAAGGGTGGATAGTATGAAAGAAGATGTTCTAGCAAAAATAAATAAAGAGATAAAAATTGATTTAAATGAAGCAAGTTTTATTTCTATGAAATGTCGTAACAAATTATTAAAAATGTTTTGTGAAGAATTCTCTGTTGATTTAGATATTTCAAATTATCAAAATGTTGATTTAAAGATTTTAGATGATTATACTTTTTTGTATCGAGAAGATTCTTATACTTCTAGTGAAAAGATATCTAGTATAGATGAATTAGAAGAGAAGTTTTCAAAGTTTCAAGAAAGAGCAAATACTTTAATTAAGAAAAAAGAGATAGATTTTCAAAATAAGAGTAATTGGAATAATATTAGTAATTTAATTATTATTCTTTGTATTCTTATTGGAATGATTGGAATCGGAATATTGGTTATTCATTCATTCTTTATGGGAGACTATTATAATTGTTTATGGTTCATTGTATTTATTGTACCAGCTGTTGTTCCTAGAATGAAGGATTCTTTATCGAATCGTTTTGTTCAGGCAAAGAGATATTTGAAGAGTTTATTTAAAAAGTAAATTCTTTTTATTTGTTATTATTTTTTGAATATAGTATAATAGTGGAAGGTGAGTTTTATGAAAAGTATTAAAGCCCCATGGCGTAAGTTTTATGGAGATGAAAAGGAACATTTAGAGTATCCTGATTTTTCTGCTTATAAATTGATTGAATATACTGCTAGTAAGCATTTGAATAATATTAGTTATAATTATTATGGTAATAAGAAAACTTATCATGAATTTTTAAAACAAATTGATGAAGTAGCACGTAGTATGAAAGCTATTGGAGTAAAACATAAGGATGTTGTTAGTATCTGTATGCCTAATACACCTGAAGGTATTATTTCTTTTTATGCAGCTAATAAGATAGGTGCTATTGCTTCTATGATTCATCCATTATCTGCTGAAAATGAAATTAAACATTATTTAAATATTTCTAAAACAGAATGGTTTATAACAGTAGATTTTACGATGAGTAAAGTAGATAAGATTATTGATGATACTAAAGTAAAAAAAGTAATTGTTGTAGGGGTAGGAGAGTCTATGCCAACACTTATTAAATCTTTATATGCAGCAAAGACAATGCCTCAGACAATAAAATCTTTTCGACCAATCAATTATCTAAATAATGAAGTATTTGATAAAAATAATAAAAAAATTAGTTGGAAAGATTTCATTAAATTAGGAAAAGATTATACAAAAGAGATTGATGATGATTTTAAGGGAAAAGATATTGCAGCAATTCTTTATTCTGGAGGTACTACTGGTACTCCTAAGGGAGTTAAACTTACTAATTTAAACTTAAATGCTTCTGCTATGCAAAATTTTGAGCATGTAGCATGTTTAAGAGATAAAGATAAAGTACTAGCTATTATGCCGATATTCCATGGATTTGGATTATCTGTGTGTATTCATTGTGTTCAATATTTTGGAGGGACTAGTATTTTACTTCCTCAGTTTAATGCTAAGACTTTTGATAAAATTGTAAAAAAATATGAGCCAAATGTTATTGTTGGAGTACCAACATTATTTGAAGCAATGACTCAAAATAAGAATTTTAATCATATGAAATTAGATTATTTAACTTGTGTCATTTCTGGAGGAGATTCTTTGTCTGTTGAATTAAAGAAAAAATTTGATGCTTGGCTTGAAAAACATCATTCTCCAACTACTATTCGTGAAGGATATGGTCTTACGGAATGTTGTGCAGCAAGTTGCTTTACTCCATTAAATAATTATCGGGAAGGTAGTATTGGGATTCCTTATCCGGATACTTATTATAAGATTGTAGAAGATGGAACGGAGAGAGAAGTTCCTTATGGAGAAGAAGGGGAAATTGTTATTACAGGTCCTACTGTAATGGCAGGATATATCAGAAATAGAAAAGAGACAAAACAAACTCTAAGAAAACATAAAGATGGAAGAATATGGTTACATACTGGGGATCAAGGATTAATGGATCAAGATGGTTTTGTTTATTTTAAAGGAAGATTAAAGAGAATGATTATTACATCTGGATATTGTGTTTATCCGAATAATATTGAAAATGTTATTGATTCTCATCCTGATGTACGTATGAGTTGTGTGATTGGTATTCCTCATCCTTATAAAGTTACCGTTGCGAAAGCATTTATTGTCTTAAAAGATGGAGTCATGAAGTCAGATGAATTATTAACTTCTATTAAAGAGTTAGTAGAAAAGAATTTAGCTAGATTTTCTTGGCCATATGATTATGAATTTAGAGATGAACTACCTAAAACATTAGTAGGAAAAATTGCTTATAATGTACTTATTCATGAAGAAGAAATGAAGAATCAAAATAAAAAGTTTTCTGCTAGTGAAGATTTATTAGAACAAGTAGATGATGAAGAGGGTAGTGATGAATTAATTAAAAAGATTCAAACAGATAAAGAAGATTGATATAAAAAGTAGAATATTTTCTACTTTTTCTTTTGTATAGTTTTATGTTATATGGTATACTAATGATATAAGAGGATAAGAGTATGAGAAGATTACGTTTTTTCTATCGAAGATTTAAGTTTAATCGAAAGAAGTCACATTTTCTTGGACTTTTGTTTTTGTTGTGTCTTGGAGTTTCTATTGGATATGCCTTTTTAACAACAACATTAAGTATTGATGGAGCAGTTAACGTAGCTAGTTCTAGATGGGATATTCATTTTGAAAATGTTGAAGTAAAAGAAGGTAGTGTAGAAGCAACTACTTCTCCTACCATAACTGATAATACGAGTATTGCTTTTTCTACTATTTTAAATAATCCAGGAGATTTCTATGAATTTAATGTCGATTTAATAAATGATGGTACATATGATGCTAAATTAGATTCCATAGAAATTACTCCAACTCT
>CAMYXG010000022.1 GCA_947303225.1 uncultured Caryophanales bacterium
AGATGGCTCCAGCGATGCCAGTTGAAGCAACTCCAGTTGCTCCAGTAGAAGCAGTGCCTGTTGCTCCAGTGGAAGCAGTACCTGCTGCTCCTGAAGTAGCGCCAGTTGCTCCAGTTGAGGCAGTACCAACTGTTGCTGAAGTAGCGCCAGTTGCTCCAGTTGAGGTAGTACCAACTGTTGCCGAAGTAGCGCCAGTTGCTCCAGTTGAGGTAGTACCAACTGTTGCTGAAGTAGCGCCAGTTGCTCCAGTTGAGGCAGTTCCTTCTACGGAACCTGTTATTTATGGAGGAGCTAGTCCTGCTGTAACAGATATTAATTTAAATCAAAACAATGAATCTCATCAAATATATGGAGGAGCAGATCCTCTACAAAATACACAAACTATTCCAACTGTTGCTTCAGCAGCTCCAGTTGTTGAACAACCTGCAAGTCCTGTTATAGAACCAGTTGTACCTGCAGTTTCTGAAGTAGCGCCAGTTGCTCCAGCACCTGCTGTTCCTGAAGTTGCACCTGTTGCTCCAGCACCTGCTGCTCCGGCACCTGCTGTTCCTGAGGTTGCACCTGTTGCTCCGGTTGCTCCAGCACCTGTTGCTGCTGTACCAGTTGCTCCTTCAGTTGTACCTACACAACAATAGGATCATATTCGAAAATTCAAATTATTTCAAAATATGTTTAAAAAGCATTTCAAATGCTTTTTTCTTTGTTGGAATAAAATTAAAATGATGTTATAATTTAGTTAGGGTGGTATTATGAAGAGGATATCTATTTTATCATTACATTTAGGATATGGTGGTATTGAAAAATCTATTGTGAATCTTGCGAATACTTTATGCACAAGATATGAAGTGGAAATTGCTAGTTGCTATCGTTTGTATGATCATAGTGCATTTGATTTAGATCCAAGAGTTAAAGTTAAATACTTAAATCATGATTTAGTACCTAATCATGATTCTTTGAGAAATGCTTTTCGAAGTAAAAATCCTTTTCGTATTATAAAAGAATCCTTATTTTCTTTAAAAGTTTTGTATTATCGTCGTAAAACAATGGTTCATTATATTAAGACGAAAAAATGTGATGTTATGATTTCTACTAGAGATTTATTTAACTATTGGCTTAGTGGTTATGGAAGAGATGGTATATTAAAAATAGCATGGGAACATAATCATTTTCATGATAATTATAAATATGCAAGTCATGTCACAAAAAGTGCTAAAAGATTGGATTATTTAGTATTAGTTTCTTCTGAATTACAAAAGTTTTATGCTAAGCAACTTCGTAATAGTAATTGTATGTGTATTTTTATTCCAAATTCTATTGATAAAATTCCAAGTAAACTTGCTCCTTTAGAAGAGCATCGGTTAGTTTCTGTTGGTAGATTATCTCCTGAAAAAGGATTTTTGGATTTATTAAAAATATATAATAAATTACAAAAAAAACATCCTTCTTGGAAATTGGATATTATAGGAGATGGTTCTGAACGAGAAAAATTGGAATCTTATATTCAAAAAAATCAATTGGAAGACTTTGTTACTTTACATGGATTTCAGGGAAAAGATTATATTGATCGAGTTTTACATGATTCATCTATTTATTTAATGACTTCTTATACTGAGTCATTTGGAATTGTTCTTATTGAAGCTATGAGTCATGGAGTACCATGTATTGCTTTTGATTCTGCTGAAGGAGCTCGAGAAATTATCAATAGTGGAAATAATGGATATTTGATAAAAAATCGTAATTTTGATGCGATGATTTCTAAAATTGAGGATTTAATGAAGAAAAAATAGGTAAGGTTTTTGATTTGAAAACAAGCTAGTGAAAGTGTGAAGAAATATGCTAGTTATGTAGTTGGTTAAGAGTGGTTTACTTTAATAGAAGAGAGTGATATTTATGAGTAAAAAGCGTATTTTATTTATTGCTTCTACGGGAGGACATCTGACTGAATTGATGCAGTTATCTGATATGTTTTCTCAGTATGATTTTCACATTGTTACGGAAAAGACAAAATCTAATATGTATTTAAAAGATTTATTTGGAAAAAGAGTTTCTTATTTAATATATGGTACGAAACATTCTTTTTTGATATATCCTTTTAAATTATTAATGAATTGTTTTATTAGTTTATTTTATTATTTGAAATATCGGCCTAATTATATTATTACGACCGGGGTTCATACAGCTGGACCTATGTGTTGTATTGGAAAAATATTTGGGAGTAAAATTATTTATATTGAAACTTTTGCGAATATGGTTACAAAGACAGTTACTGGTAAATTGTTATATCCTATTAGTGATTTATTTGTTGTGCAATGGGAAAGTATGAAGAAACTCTATCCTGATGCAGTTTTTGGGGGGTGGATTTTCTAATGATTTTGGTTGTTTTAGGAACTCAGGATAAAGATTTTTCTCGTTTACTAAAGGCTGTTGAAAAAGAGATTCGAAAAGGAACTATTCAAGATAAAGTTGTTGTTCAAGCGGGACAAACGCATTATGAATCTGATTGTATGGAAATATTTGATTTACTTCCTGCACCAGAGTTTGAGAAATTGATGGATGAGGCTGATTTAATTATTACACATGGTGGTGCAGGTACTATTTTAAGTGCTATTAAGAAAGGAAAAAAAGTAATTGCTGCTGCTAGGCTTGCTAAGTATGGTGAGCATCATAATGATCATCAGAAACAAATTATTGGGGAGTTTTCTAAGCAAGGATATATTTTAGAATTACAAGATTTTCATAAGTTAGGGAAGATGATTGAAAAAAGTAAGTCATTTCGACCAAAAAAATTTGTCAGTAATACAAAATCTATGATAAAATTATTAGAGAATTATATTGATAATACGGATCATATATCTTGGTATAATCGATATTATTCAGTTTTAGTATATTTATTCTTTGGAGGATGTGCTACATTTCTTAATATTGCTTCATTTTTATTCTTAAGAAAAATACAATTATCTTTAATACTTAGTAATATTATTGCTTGGATTGTTGCTTTTTTATTTGCTTTTGTTTCAAATAAGTATTTTGTATTTAAGAGTAAAAAAAGAGGAACTAAGATGTTTATGAAGGAATCGATTTCATTTCTCTTAGCTCGTTTATTTTCGTTCTTTGTAGATATGGGAATGATTTATTGTATGGTAGAAGTATTAACTATTAATGAGTTTTTCTCAAAAATTATAATTAATATTATTGTAATTATATTAAATTATGTTTTTAGTAAAAAGTTTGTTTTTCGAACTTAATGGAGGTTGTTTATGAAAAAGGGTAGTAAAGGGTTTACTTTAGTTGAATTGTTGGCAACTATTGTTATTATGGGCATTTTATTAACACTAGGTTTACCAACAATTCTTAATATGATTTCTTCTAATCGAAAGAAAATTTATATTTCTGACACACAAAAACTTATTACGAAAGCAGAATATAAACTAAAGGCGAATAGTTCTGATATTGAAAGACCAGATCCTGGAGATTGTATTATTATTAGTTTAATTTATTTGGATGATGAGTCGTTTGATAATCCACCTTTTGAAGGTGAATATGAAAAAGATGTTTCTTTTGTTGTTGTTAAGAATACTGATAATGGTGATTTAGAGTATTCTGCAATGCTAGTTGAACGTACCAAAGATAATGTCTATCAAGGTGTTGAATTAACTAGAGATTTTGCTTTGCAACAAAGAGATGCTATTAAACATGTTAAAACTTTTGATAAAAGTGAGCTTGATGAAATTCGAATAAAAGATGATTATAATGATAATAATCTTGATAAAACTAAGATTAATCAGATGTTAAAGAAATCTTCTAATGTAGAAGATAATTATATTTCTAGAATTAATGGATTTTATAATTATCCTAAAATGGCTGATAGTACTGTTGATGAAAATGCTTTAGCTCCAAAAATTGATAAAATTATTGTGGAATCTACTTATGGAAAAACATATAAATCTTTAGACGCTACTTTAAGTTTATCTATTAGTGATAAAGATAGTCCTAAAAGTGCTTTTAAAATCTATATATCTACTATTGATTATAATGATGCTAAAAAACATAAATATACTTATAGTGATTTGTCTAGTGCAACGTTTAATCAAACATTTGATTTTTCAAAGGCTGAAGCTGGTCATGGTAAATATGATTATGATTCAGGAGGTACTATAACTTTTTATATTATTGTTGTTGATGAACGTGGATTGGAAGATCGAAAAACGAAGGATTATGAAATCCATAAGAATACCCCTCCAACTATCTTAGAAGATTCTAGTATTTATAGAAATAGTTCAGATAGTTATAACGATGTTAATGCGATTTTTAAACTGAATGTAGATGATGATTTAGATGATATTTCTTCTTTGGATATTTGCTATACGGAAAATCGTAATGCTACTTCATGTTCTGATTATCATAAATATGGTGATTTGTTTAATGATAGTCATGAAACGAATTATACGTTTAAGGATTGTACTTCATCAGGATGTCCATTAAATGGTTCTATGGTTACTTTAAAAGTATTTGTTAAGGATTCTTATAATGCAGTAGCAGAGCATGTTATTACACCTGAGTATCAATTACATGCTAATGAAGCTCCAACTTTGCAGCCACTTGATTTATCAGTTCCTGAAGAAAACTATGAATATATTACGATATCTTCTTATTCAGACACTTATCCTGTGGATGGTTCTTTGAAAGTATTGGTAAATTTCTTGCCAACTGATGATATTACGGAAACAAATAATATTAATGTAGTATTACGAGAAATAAATGCTAGTGGTGCGGTTATTCATTCTACTGCTGCTACTAAATATGAAGGACATGAAGATGGTTTTGAATTTGAATTCCAAGGTAAATATGATGGAAAACCTCGTTATTTGCAAGTAGTATTAACAGATCAACATGGACTTAATAGTGATTTGAATTCTGCAATTTTTAAAGCTTCTTATACGGTTTATAAAAATCAGGTTCCAACTTTAGAAGATGTTTCTATTGTTAGTAGTGGACCTCCTTGTAAGGATACAGATTTTTGCACAGAAGATGATGGGGGAAATAAAGAAGTGTATGTAACTGGATTGGAAGCCGATGATGATTTAGACAGTAAAGAAAAATTGAGAGTATGTGTTTCTTTAAATGAAAATGATTGTACGAGTTCTAATCCTTCTAAGTTTATAGCATATAGTGAATTTCAGGGGGATGAACCATTTACATATGATGTAGCAGCTTCTACTGAATATCCATATGATGGTTCTATTAAAAATATTTATGTTGGTGTTATGGATACTAATAATGATGTTAGTAATATTATTACAAAGACTTATCAATTGTATCAAAATAAGCTTCCAGAGATGAATGGTGATGCTGAGATTGTTGATGAGGAAAAAATCATTCATGTTACAAGTACTATTATTGATGAACATGATCAAGAGCAAGTAGTAGATGAGGATGTAGATTTATCTTTTCCAGTTGGAAAGTTTAAGTATCGTTTTTCAATTAATGATGATTTGAGTGATAATGATGACATGAAAGTTAAGGTTTGTTATCGATTAAAAGATAATCCTTCTTCAGAGGTTTGTGGTACTCCAAAAATATATGGAGTAGATGAAGACAATACTGAAACTAATCCTGAGCAGAATGATTGTGATGATTCAGGAGAAGTAATTGTTGAGCCATCTGATGATATTGAAGATGAAGATGAAGATGGCGATGGAGATGGAGATGGAGATGGAGATGATTCTAATACAGATGTAGGAGGGGATATCACTGATCCAGGAGAACCTCCAGAAGAAGAAAATGATGAGAATCTTTGTGTTAAAGATAAATATTATTATGAAGAGGATATTGATTTAGGTCTTACTAGATATACTGGACAGGTTTATGAAATTTATGCTATTGTTACAGATAGTTATTATGAAAAAACCGCTTCTTCTTTAACGGTTCCTACTCTTGAATATACTGTATATGAAGATGTTATACCGGAAGTTCAATCTGCATATGGTGTAATGGCTGATGGTGGTTATAAAGATGATACGATGAAAGTTGGATTTGTTGTATCTGATCCATATGATACTTATCAGATTTGTGTTAATGATAAAGAAGATGCTAGTTTATGTACAAAATATGTTGGACTTGATAGTTCTACTAATTTTAATGGTACAGATTTAGTTAGTTATTCTATTAACTATCAATCTGATGCATGGAAACTAAAATTAAATGATGTTTATGATGAAAATTCAACTGAAACTCAGACCTTTTATCTGTTTGTTAAGGATTCTTATGGTAATGTTAGTAATAGTTATCCTTTTGAATATTCTAACTATGAAACATGTAAATATACTTTAGATGATGATACTAAAGAGGAGATTTTCTTTGATTCTCCTTCTGCTGACTCTCAGGATAATAATTCAGACCCTGGATCAGGCGAAGGTAGTTCAGAATCAGGATCTGGAGAGGGAGATTCAGAACCAGGATCTGGTGAAGGAAATTCAGAACCAGGATCAGGCGAAGGAAATTCAGAACCAGGGTCAGGTGAAGGAAATTCAGAACCAGGGTCAGGTGAAGGAAATTCAACTCCAGAAGAGCCAATTGTATATAATGGAAATCCTATTACAGATAATGAGCCAATTTCTTCTACTCGTTGTGATGGAAGATGTTATTATTGGGAAAGTTTGACCACTGAATTAGCTGAGAAAATGAGACGATATGATAGTTCTAATCATCTTGACTTGAGTGCTAGTGATACGGATGGTATTTTTGGTTATTATAAGAAGCGTTTAACTCATCGTGATAAGAATATTCCTGATATTTATTGTGTAAGAAAAGATGAACCATTTGAAGTACTTCAACTTGGCTGTAATTATGTAGATTGTTTTTATAATCCAAAATATAAGCAAGAATCAGTTTCTAGTGGAGAAAATGTTGAGGAAGAGATTGTTTTAGTAGAAGATCCTAGTATAAGTCCTTATTTGAATTATGCAATTGGTCTAATTGTACGTCATTCAGATGTCACAGTTCAAACAGCTTATCAGAAGCCTATTATGGAAGAGATTATTGATGATAATAATCAAACAGCTGTCATTCAAACCGGAGTAGAAACAGAATATGCAGAGTGTAATGATTATTATGATCTTTATGAAACAAAATATGATACAGCTAGTCATAAGATTTTTCTTCAGAGAACTGATATCAAAATTTGTACAGAATTAATGGGTGAGGGAAATGACTATTTTTCATTTGATTCAGCTGATTCTGTTCCTTATATTAGGGTATTAGATGATAGAGATGAAGATATCATTAATAAGGAGAATGGTTCATGAAAAAGAGTGTTAGAGATTTTATTATTAAATATAAAAGAATTATTTTAATTGTTTTCATTCTTCTTTTGATTGTTCTTTTTTCTGTTATTATTATAAAAAAAGTGTTTGTAAAAAAGCATGTAAATTATTCGGAATTTCAAGAATATTCTGATGATGTTAAAGAATTAACTGGTACTAAAAAGTATAGTAATAATCAGTTGGTAAAAGAGCATTGTCTTGGAGATATTTGCATTCTTGATGTTACTATTCGTTATGTAAATAAAATTCAGATTGTTGAATATGTAGTGAAAAATAATTCAAAAAAAACAAAAACTGGTCATTTGTTTATGGTATTTGGAGATAATAATTATTTATTGTCTTATGATTCTTTAAAACCTGGGAAAACTGTAAAGAATTCTTTTCAAATGTTTGGATCTGAGTTTAAAACTGCTGATGATTATACATTGAGAGAGTTAACGAAAGAAGAAATAGAATCTATTAAATAAAAGTAAAGAATATGTGTTTACTTTACACATATTCTTTTTTCTTTCTATACAAAAATAGTGATTTTTGTTAAAATTATAATAGGTGATCTTATGGATTCTAAAAGAATAGCTTATGTTTTGATGACGATAAGTTTTATAATGATTATGTCTGGAAGTGTATCTTCTTTTGTAGCGGGATTAAAGCAGGATCAAGCTGAGATGTATCGTCGAGTGTATGTTGTAAATGATGAGTTTGAAGTATTTAGTACTAATACTTCTGTTTTTGAAGAATATCGTGATAATTTGTATAAAGATTATTTAAGTGATTTTTTTTATGATACTATGTATGAGAATGATAGTACTTTGAAAAATTCATTGTCCAATTATGAAAATATTGTTGATGAGATTCAAAAAAGTGTTTCTAAACTGGATTCTTTATGTAAAAATGTTTATTATCCTAATAGTGAAGCTAATAGTAAATGTTTGAATTATAAGAGTATTTATGAACAAGTTGTTAATTATTTTGTATCTGACATTCAACTTTATAATAGTTATGTTATAAAATATAATGAATATGCAAAAGATAAAGAAAAGTATTTATCTATTGATCAGTATTCTACTAAAAAGGATTATATTGATTATAATCAAGATAAAAAATATGATGGTAAAGAGGAATAGTTATGTTTTCTAAAAAGACTATTACAAATCTAACGAAAAAAAATAGAACAAGAAGAATTCTAGTTTCTTTTTGCTTGGTGTATATTTTTCTTTTTTCTTCTTTTTTATTTCTTTTTTATGGACCAATTACTTCTTTTCGAGAAACTTGTATTACTAGTGCAATGACTACGATGAATCATCGTTATTTAGCTACTTGGTTTTATTCAGATGATTATATAGAGGAAGTATTGAAGAAAAATAGTATTATTGAAATAGATGAGATTAGTGATCCTAATCAAATATCTTTTCGAAAATATACGACAGGGATTTATAAAAATGAATATGAAAAAGAAATATTGGTTAGAGATGAAGAAAATGATTTATATAAACTAATTTCTATTAATGGAAATGGTTATCAAGGATTTTTGGTTGCGATTTATGATCCGTCAAGAATCCATATTGCAACTACGAATTATTTGGGAGTAAGGGGAGAGTCTATTTTGACTGTTAGCAAGAGAGAAAAAGCTATTATTGCGATGAATGCAGGTGGATTTTATGATCCAGATTGGAATAGTAATGGTGCACTTCCTCATGGTACTGTTATTTCTAATGGGAAGGTTGTTAGTGATTATAGAGATGCTCAAATGGGTGGTGGATTTATTGGTTTTACTGATGAAGATAAACTAATTTTGGGTAACATGACGAAAGAAAAAGCCTTATCTATAGGATATCGAGATGCTATAGAATTTGGACCCTATTTAATAGTGAATGGAAAAAGAAGTTTTATTCGTGGTAATGGTGGTTGGGGAGTTGCCCCTAGATCAGCTATTGGTCAGAGAAAAGATGGTATTGTTCTGTTCTTAGTGATTAATGGTAGACTTGCTAATAGTATTGGTGCAGATATGGTTGATTTGACAGATATTATGGAACGATATGGTGCTTATAATGCAGCTAATTTAGATGGTGGGTCTTCTTCAGAATTAGTAATTCAACAAAAAATTATTAATACACCAGTCGCTGGTGGAGAGAATGGTCTTAGAAATATGTCTACTTTTTGGATTGTAAAATGAATCATTATTAGATAAAATCATTAGTGAGGTGATGATTGTGATAAATTGTCAAGATAGTAGTCTTTTACCTATTCTTAGTATTGTTAAAAGAATCATGTTTCTTATTCAGATAATTGTTCCTATTTTGTTATTGGTTTGGGCAACCATATCTTTTATAAAGTTGGTTAAAAATCCAGAAGAAAAAAATGGAATTAAAAAGATTGTGAATCAATTTTTAGCTGCAGGCATTGTCTTTTTTGTACCATTGATTGTAAATGTTGTTATGATGATGTTAGGAGATACTAATGATATTAGTAGTTGTTGGTTAGCTGCTGATGATATTATTTCTATCTCTAATGAATATCAAGCAGTAAATGAAAAAGAAAAAAAGAAGATTATTCCTAATGCAGAGGATTATGAAAAAGGTAATAGCTTTGGTTTAAGAATTGCTGAATTGGCTGTTCGTGTAGCTCCTGTTGCATCTCCTGACAATACAACTTTTTATGCTCCTTGGAATTTTCATCATGATTCTATTTCAGAAAAGTGTGGAAGTTATTATACTCCCAATCCTTGGTATCCACCTTCTTTAGTTGATCCACGTTATAAAGACTTTGAAAAAATAATGGATGCAGTTATGGATCCTCCTAAATCAGGTAATAAAGCATATGGCTCTTGTGCTCAAGCAGCTGCTGGAATTATTCGAGCAATTGCTGATCCTGATTTTGAAACATCACATCCACATGGACAAATTGTTTATATGAGCAATAATACGGAAAAGTGGGATTTGGTTTATCAGATGAAACCTGGAGAAAAATATGATGAGGTATGTGAACCGGGAGATTTACTTATTACGGATCAAGGATGGACTCATTCTATGATTTATGTTGGAAATGATATTGTTCGAGAAAAATTTTCTAATTCAAATGGAAATATTTTTCAAGCTGGTTATGATGATTGTGATCATGCTAGATATCCTAGAATTGATTATATGGGTACTACTCCTGTTCCGTTTAATATTTACAGACCAACGGGAGATGGTAATTTTAAATATGAATTTATTGATGTAGAAGAAGTTCTTGGTTCTTAATCTATAGTGAAAGATATATTTAATAAAATCGTGATAAGGGTTGTTTTTCCCTTTTTCTTTTGGTATAATTTTTTAAGGTGAAATACAATTATGAGTAAGAAAAAGAAGAAGAAACAAAAGAAAAGACATCTATTTGGAAAGAAAGAATTTCTTTTTAATTTTTTTAGTTTGTTAGCTATGATTGTAATAGCCTTATATTTTGGTGGAAGAAGTTTTTATTATTATAGTAAGCAAAGTATGAATAAGAAAATAGAGGCACAAACATTAAATGGTTTGATTATTCAAAATAATCCATTGAGTGAAGCTGATGGATTGCATCAAGATAAAGAAGGATATTTTTTTAAGGGAAATGTATCTAATAATTATGTGTCTTTTGCCAATCGTATGTTTCGTATTATTCGAATTAATTCTGATAATACCGTTAAAGTTGTTAGTGAAGACTTGGTTAGTTCTTTTCCATGGGGAGAAAAGAGTTCTTATCAAGATTCTAATCTTCAGAATTGGTTGAATAAAACTGATAAAGAGCATTCTGGAGTTTATTATCATACTATTCCTAGTATTGATAAGTTTTTAGTAAAAACAACTTATACAGAGGATATTTTAAAAGATGATCAAGTTGTTACTTCAAAGAAAAAATATCAGGATTTTGTTACTACACTAAGTATTGATGACTATATTTTAGCAAATGGAAAAAGTAGTTTTTTGAATACTAGTAAAATATTTTATTTGTTAGGCTTGAATTCTGAAAAAGAAAATTTATATGTTGAGGAAGATGGCAGTATTCAAAGCTGTGATAGTCTCAGTGGATATGGAGTTAGAGTTGTATTCACATTTAAGAATAATTTAGCTATTTCAGGTGGAGATGGAACAAAAGAGAATCCTTATGTTATTTCTCAAGGAGAAGATAAAAATACTATTGGTAGTTATGTTCAGTTGGAGAATGATGTTTGGAGAGTTATTTCAGAAGAAAATGATGTTTTAAAATTACAATTAAACAATTATGTTTTAGCTGGTGAATCTGTTGTGCATGTTCCTTATAGTGAATATAATAATATTTTTGATATTAAAGATAAAAAGAGTTTGGCAGCTATTATGAATACTACATACTTGACATCTTTGCCATATGCTGATATTTTATTAGAGACAGATTTTGCTGTTGGGGAAATTAGTGATGATGCTGGTTATTCATATTTTAATATTTATCAGGATAAAGTATCGAGTAAGGTTGGTTTATTAAATATATATGATTTGCATGTTAATGCTGACTTAGAAGACTATTTTCATTTAAATACTACTTCTGAAGTCGGTAGTATGGGATATGTTTTTTATAAAAATGGATTATTAAAAGAAGTTGATGTAAGAGAATCAAAACAAATTGTACCTGTTGTTTCTATTAAACGAGATGTTTTAAAAAGTGGAGATGGAACAGAGGGTAATCCTTATAAGTTGGGGTGATTTTTTGAAAAAGAGAGTTCGTTTAAAAATTAGTAAATTTACGATATTAGTATTTTTACTTGATTTAATTGTAATAGATGGGTTAATTGTCATTAGTAATGATCGTTTTAAAGCTTTTTGGATTCCTACTGCTATGACTACGATGTCTCATAAGTATTTGGCATATACTTTATATGATGAAGATACTGTTAATCAGGTTATGAGTGAAAACTATATTGAACAATCTACTGAAAAAATGAATTTAGATGAGATTGTTATAGGTAGTGCGAATAAGAAAAAGCATTATACTAGTAAGTATGAAGAAGAACTATTTACTCGAGATGAAGGAAATGAAGTTTATAAAACAATTCGTATTATTGAGAGTAAGTATAAAGGATGGTTAATTGCTATTTATGATCCAAGTGATGTTGAACTTGCTGTTTCTTCTAAATTAGGAAAAGCTGGACAATCTGTTAATACTTTAGTTAAAAATAATAATGGTTTAGTTGGTATTAATGGTGGTGGTTTTGAAGACTTAGATGGTTGGGGAAATGGTTCTATCCCATATGGTGCTATCATTCAAGATGGAAAACTAATTTGGAATCATGCTGGTGGTAGTGGTGGCTTAATTGGTTTTACTAAGGAC
>CAMYXG010000023.1 GCA_947303225.1 uncultured Caryophanales bacterium
TATATGATGATAACGTAAACACAACCAATTCAACGATAAAAAGTGGAGTAGATGCTTGGTATAAGAAATATTTATCAGATTATTCTGACTATTTAGAAGATACAATATTTTGTAATGATAGAACTCAAAGCAACCAATCAAATAATGGCTGGAATCCAAATGGTGGAAGCACTTCGACATATATGAATTTTTATGGAGCTAGTGATTTAAGTTGTCCCAATGAGACAGATCAATTTAGTGTAAGTAATAATAAAGCAAAATTAACATATAAAGTTGGTTTAATGAGTTACCCGGAGATGAACTTATTAAATAATTCAAATGCACGAAAAACGGGACAAATTTATTGGCTTGCTTCGCCTTACTATTTCAACAACTACTACGCTTTCGGTCGTCACGTGTACACGAACGCTAACCTGGATGGCAGCCGCGTCAACAATGCTAACGGCGTGCGTCCAGCAGTTTCATTGACACCAGGCACCCGTTATTCTGATGGAGATGGAAGTATGGCAAATCCTTATGTGGTTGCTACTAGTTAAGTAAGAGTGTAAAATAAATAAACTTATTTTACACTTTTTATATTTGTTATGTGATTTAATAGTTGCATTTTTTACAATTATAGTTTACCTTAAAATAAAGGAGATGATTTATTTGAAGAAAAATATTAGTTTTATTTTTATTATTTTAGTAGGTTTACTTTTTCCTGTTCTTGCTGATGCAAAAGAGAAAGTAAGTATTACTAGTGTTGAGTCAAGAGAAAATGGTGGTGTGTATGATCAGTTTGAAACTCC
Organism: uncultured Caryophanales bacterium; assembly: GCA_947303225.1. Taxonomy (GTDB): domain Bacteria; phylum Bacillota_I; class Bacilli_A; order RF39; family UBA660; genus UBA3789. Next base: position 789 of record CAMYXG010000023.1, read on the forward strand.
TACTTTTGAAGACTTAACAATTAATTTTAAGGGTTGGTTTGCTAATGTAGGTGAGAGTGTACATTATAAAATCGTTTTTAAAAATGATGATAATAAAGACTATCAGTTTGCTGATTTTAAAGAAGAAGATGGTCAGTTTCCATCTATAGATTATTCTAAGAGTGAATATATCAGTTATTCTTTATATTGTGAAACTGGTTATACAATAAGTGCAAATTCTACTAAAGAATGTAATATGGCTATTTCTTATATTAAAGAAATACCAACTGAATTATTAACACAAGCAGGCGGCTTTACTGAAAGTAATAATATTACTGTAAAACTAGATAATGGTGAAAAGGTAGTCGGAAATCCTAAGACAGGATTTACAATGAGTTTTATTGTTATTATTGTTTCTGGATTAGTTGCTACAAGTATTATTTTAGTGTCATTAAAAAAGAAAAAATTAAATGCTTTAGTTCTATTATTAGCATTGGGAATTGTTCCATTGTCTGCTTATGCAGCTTCACTAATATCTATTAATATTAATAGTGAAATATCAATTAGTTATGGTGCTGGTACTACTGGAACGAATCCATCATTCTGCTATTTTGAAGATGGCAATTATTCTTCACATGAGTATGAAGAAGGAATGACATGGATGCAATATATGAGTAGTGATTATAATACAGAAGGATTCTTTGTTTTTCCTCAGAATCCAACCATACCTTGGGGATCTGCTTCAGGTGGTAAATTTATTAATTATATGGGGCCACCACAAAATTATGGCAGTACTGTTCCTGAAGCTGGAAGTTTTGTTTACTATATTGAAACGGAAAATGATTTAATTCAGGATTCTAGTCAGGGTTGTTACGGTTATAGTGATTAATATGATTCCACCTAAATTAACGTTTGGGTGGTTTTTATATGTAAAAAATAGGACTTGTGGTGTTTGAATTATTATTGGTTGTTATTTCTGCTGTACTATTATTTGATGGAGTATTCATTACATTGGCTATTTTTAATAGAGTTTTTGCATTGGACATAATCGGTTTTACTTGATAAATAATAGGAATTGCTTGATTAATGACTCCTAGTGTTTTTCCTGTACCATCTAATATAGCTCCCCACTTTACATTTTTAATGGCACTTAGGCCTTTTGCGATTATACTTGGATTTGTATATGGATACATATTTCACCTCTTTACTTTAATATATGTTATCTGTCTAAAAAGTTGAAATAGGTATTTTCATAAAAAAGAATATGTGTTACAATTGTATAAGATAAGATGAAAAGGAAGGTATGCTATGTTTGATTTCAAGAAAAAGAAAAACAATTTACAGGCTCCTGAGCCTATGGCTACTACTTCTCAACAACCAGTTAATGCTAGTCAAACACAAGTGGCTGCTGGTGGAGCTGTTGCATCATCAAATCCAGTAGCTGGCTCTACTGTAGCTATGCCTTCTCAAACAAGTACTGGTGCTGTTGTTGCTCAAGCTGGTGTTGCTAGTACAGCTACTACTAATGGTATGGCTAATTCATCTGCTGATTCTATGTCTGGTGTGAATTCTTCTGTGCCAGTTAGTCGTGAAAAAATACAGCGACCATTATTTCGTTATCATTACACGATTATAAATGGAGTAGGAAAAAAAGAACAGGGTAATTTTGATGCAGAAAGTGAAAATGATGTACGAAACTTTTTGTTGTCTCAAGATTATCAAGTTTTGGAAGTAAAAGAACGTAGTAAATATGATATAGATATTGGAAGCTCAAAGTTTGGAGCTAGTGATTTATCATTTGCTCTTACTCAGTTATCTACTTATTTAAAATCTGGTATTCCTCTTGCTGATTCTGTTAAAATCTTAGCAAAACAAACTAGAAAGCCTGGATTAAAGAAGAGTTTTAACCAGCTAGTTTATCAATTGTTAAAAGGTGAGAGCTTGTCTGATTCTATGAGTATGCAAGGTACCGTTTATCCAAAATTATTAATAAACATGGTAAAGACAGCTGAAATGACAGGTGATTTACCTTCTATTTTGGATGATATGTCTGAATACTATACTTCTATGGATCAAACTAGAAAGCAAATGAAATCTGCTATGACTTATCCCATTGTTGTTTTAACAATTGCTTTTGGAGTTTTGATTTTTATGCTTACTTATTTGGTTCCTCAATTTCAATCTATGTTTGAAGATAATGGAGCAGAATTACCAACTATGACAAAGATTATTCTTGGAATTAGTAAGTTTATTCAGAATGAATGGCTTATTTTAGCTCTTGTGATTATTGGACTCGTTGTTGGTTTTATTCAATTATATAAGCGAGTTCAAAAGTTTAGAGAAACTTTCCAAATTATCTTAATGCATCTTCCTGTTATTAAAGATATTATCATTTATAATGAGATTGCTAATTTTACAAAAACATTTGCTTCATTATTAAATCATGGTGTATTTATTACAGATAGTATGGAGATTCTTTCTAAAATTACCAATAATGAAGTTTATAAAAGAATTATTAGTGGTACTTTGGAAAATTTGGGACGTGGAGATACTATTTCTTCTGCTTTCCGTGGAGAATGGGCTATTCCTATTGTTGCCTATGAAATGATTGTTACGGGTGAAACTACTGGTCAGTTAGGGCAAATGATGGAAAAAGTAGCTAGTCACTTTCAAATGTTGCATAAAAATGTTATTGATCAGATGAAAAGTTTGGTTGAACCATTATTAATATGTATGCTTGCAGGAATTGTTGGAGTATTGTTGATTTCTATCATTCAACCAATGTTCTCAATTTATAGTCAGGTTCAATAAGGAGGTAATTATTATATGAATTTTGTATATTTAATTATCTTTTTTGTTTTTGGATTATTTTTTGGATCATTTTTTACGGTAGTTGGATTACGACTTCCTAAACATGAAAACTTTATTACGAATCGTAGTTATTGTGATACCTGCCATCATGAATTATCTTTTTTTGATATGATACCAATTGTTTCTTATTTATTGTTAAGAAGAAAATGTCGATATTGTAAGGAAAGAATTGATGGATTATCTACTGCTATGGAGTTCTTTACGGGTGTTTTGTTTGCTCTTGCTTATGCGGTTTTTGGATTTTCTTATGAATTAGCTATTGCTTTGGGAATTGTTTCGATGCTTATTATTATTTCTGTTTCTGATATGAGTTATATGATTATTCCAGATGAGGTACTTATCTTTTTCTCTGGATATTTCTTGATTTTAATGGCTCTTAAATTTGGAGTTACAGATTCTTTATTTCATATATTATATGGATTTATATTATTTGGTGTTATGTATTGTATTATGCTTTTTGGTAATTTTTTATTTCATAAAGAATCTCTTGGTGGTGGAGATATTAAAATGATGTTTGTATTTGGAACTGTTTTGCATCCATTAGTTGGATTAATCTCTATCTTTTTAGGAAGCTTTTTAGCTTTACCTATTTCGTTTATTTTAATGAGAAAAAGAAAACAAAGTCTTATTCCATTTGGTCCTTTTTTACTCATAGGATTTGCTTTTTTGTATTTTACAAAAATAGATTCTTCTATGATTATTCAGTTTATTAAAGGAATATAGTTATATTTCTTTTTTTTGATTGACGAAAGAATGAATGTGGTTTATAGTGAATTTATGTAAGCTTTTTGGGTGGTGAGGAATATGAAAAAACTATCTGTTTTACCCGCAGATACTTATATTGTTGTTAATAAGACAGTTTTGACGGATAAAGATCAAAAAATTATTTCTATGTTGTATCAACCAATTATTGGTTTTGCTGCAGTAAGTCTTTATTATACTTTAATTGATGATTTGGATCGTTCTGAGATTATTAGTAATGATTTTACTCATCATCATTTAATGGCTACTATGCAATTAAACTTAGAAGACATTGTAATTGCACGTGAAAAATTAGAAGCTGTTGGGTTATTAAAGACTTATGTAAAGAAAGATAATATTAATCAGTATGTATATTTATTATTTTCTCCTGTATCTGCTAATGAGTTTTTTAATCATCCTATTTTGAATGTTGTTTTATATAATAATTTAGGAAAAAGAGAATATGAAAAGGTAATTGGCTTTTTTAAAGTTCCACGTGTAAATCTTAAAGATTATGAAGAAGTGACTTGTGCTTTTGATGAAGTTTTTTCTTCTGTACGTGGTACTGTTATGGAAGCAAATGAAGATATTGGTAAAAGAAATTCTAATTCTATTCGACTTCAAAAAGAAATTGATTATTCTCTTATCATGGCAGGTATTCCAGAAAGTCAAATTCATGAAAAATGTTTTAATTCTGATACCAAAGACTTGATTAATAGTTTAAGTTATATATATCAGCTAGATACATTGGATATGCAAGGAATCATTCGTAATTCTTTGAATGAGAAGGGAATGATTGATAAACAATTATTACGAAAAAGTTGTAGAGAATATTATCAATTTGATAATTATGGAAATTTACCAACTTTAATTTATAATCGACAACCAGAGTTTTTAAAAAAGCCAAAAGGGGATCATTCTAAATGGGCAAAAATGGTTTATACTTTTGAAAATATTACTCCATATCAATTATTAAAAGCTAAATATAAAGGAGCGGAACCAACTGATCGAGATAAGAGATTGGTTGAGAGTTTATTAATTGATCAAAAACTTAATCCTGGGGTAGTAAATGTTTTAATCAGTTATATCTTAAAAGTTAATCATGAACAATTGACAAAGAGTTATGTTGAAACTATTGCTGGTCAATGGAAAAGATTAAATATTGAAACTGTTGAAGATGCTATGAGAATTACTGAAAAAGAACATAAAAAGTTAAAGAAAATTGTTAAACCAAAAGAGAAAGATGTTTCTAATAAAAATCAAAAAGTCCAAGAACTTCCTGCTTGGTTTAATAATGAACAAGAAGTAGTTGAAACCACACAAGAGGAAGTAGAAGAATTAGACAAGATTTTAAATGAACTTGTCTAATTTTTTGTAAATAAGTGTCAAATTTCTTAAAATATTGCTCATACTATTATTAAATATTGAGATGTATGTTATTATGGATAAGTATGAAAAAAATATATGATATGAGGAATGATATGATGGAAAAAAATAATAGTTTAGAGTTTTATGATATTATTCATCCAATTATTTGTAATCAAGAATTTTTAAAGTTAAAAGATATTCGTCATCATGGCATTACTCGTTATGATCATTGTATGAGGGTAGCTTATTTTACTTATCTTGTTACAAAAATGTTAGGACTTCGTTATCAAGAAGCAACAGAAGCTGCTATGTTACATGATTTTTTTACTGATGAAGTTGTAGAAGAAAATGGGATTTCTAGACTTAGAAAGCATCCTAATTATGCTGTTATCAATGCTAAAAAGTATTTTCATTTATCTGATATGCAGGAAGATATTATCCGTACTCATATGTTTCCTGTAACATTTACTCCACCTAGATATTTGGAAAGTTGGATTGTAGATTTCATTGATGATTTAGCAGCTTTATATGAAAAAGGTTTATCTACCAAAAAAGAATTATCGGCTGCTACTACTTTTTTATTCTTACTGATATTACAATATATTAAAATGGGTTAATGGATTAACTCTTTTTTTTTGATATAAAATATGATATACTTTACGAGAAAGAAGGATAGGTATGAGAAAAACTTTTATCTTTGGTCATAAAAAACCAGATTCTGATTCTGTTATGTCTGCAATTGGTTTATCTTATTTAAAAAATAAATTAGGAGAAAAGACTGAACCTAGAGTTTTAGGTATTATTAATAAAGAATCTCAATATGCTTTAGATTATTTTGGATTAAAAGTTCCAAAGTATTTGAATGATGTCAAATTACAATTAAAAGATGTTGGCTATCATAAAGGCTTTTTTATACAAGATACGGATAGTATTTATCAAGGATATCAAGCTATGCTTCGTGAGGAATTAACGGGAATTCCTGTTGTTAGTAAGAATAATCAATTTTATGGTCTTGTTACTTTGAAAAACTTGAGTCATATCATTATAAATGAAAATGTTGAAGACTTATATACTTCATATGATAATTTATTACAAGTTTTAAAAGGAGAAGAAATATCTAGATGTGATGAAGAAATTGTTGGAAAATTAATGGTTGCTGCTTATCGTAGTACTACTTTTATGTCTCATGTTGAGTTGAATTCTAATGATATTTTAATTGTAGGAGATCGTCATAGTGTTATTGAATATGCTGTTCAAGCTGGAGTAAAACTGATTTTACTAACAGGAGATTCTTATATAAAAGATGAACATGTAGAGCTTGCTAAAAAATGTCATGTTAATATTATTCGAACTCCATATGATACCTATCGAGTTTCTCGATTAGTTGCTCTTTCTAATTATATTAAAACGATGATTCGTATTACACAACCAATTACATTTCAAGAGACAGATTTTGTATCTGATGTCGTTGATTTAAATCATAAAATAAAACATACGAATTATCCTGTAGTTGATAAAAGAGGACATTGTTTGGGATTATTAAAAGTAACAGATTTAGCTGAAAAAACTCCAAAGCAAGTTATTTTGGTTGATCATAATGAAAAATTACAGAGTGTTGAAGGAATTGAAGAAGCTGATATTTTAGAGATTATTGATCATCATAATTTAGGTAGTATTACAACAAATTATCCTATTAATTTTCGTAATATGTCAGTTGGATCTACTTGTACGATAGTAGCTACTTTATTTCATGAAAGAAAAATTGAAATTCCAAAAAAGATTGCAGGAGCATTATTATCTGGAATTTTATCAGATACTTTAATTTTAAAGAGTCCTACTGCTACAGATATTGATCGAGAAATTGTAGAAGAGCTTTCATTAATAGCAGGAGTAGACTACAATGAGTATGGTATGAATTTATTTAAATCCGGAACTTCTTTAGAAGGAATGAGTCAAGAAGATGTTTTATATAATGATTATAAATTATTTACAATTAATGATAAGAATTTTGTAATTGGACAATTTTTTACCATGAATTTTCAAGAAATAGAAAAAGATCTTGATTCTTATATTGCAGTTTTGGATAGAGTAGCTGAAGTAAATCATTATGTACTTGTTGCTTTATATGTTACAGATATTATTCGTAATGGAAGTTATATTATTTATAATAGAAAAGGGGAAAATATTATTTATTTAGCTTATCAAAAAGATATTCATGAAGGATTCTTTATTGAGGGATGTGTTTCTCGTAAGAAGCATGTTGTTCCTCTTATTATGGAAGTTTTAGAGAATTAGGAGGATTATATGGTTGAGAAAATTGTTAGTGCTTTTATAGGATTATTTGCTGGATTACAGTCAATTCCATTTGGAAAAGAACTTGTTGTTTTTCTAATTTCTCTTATGCCAATATTGGAGCTTAGAGGAGGTTTGCTTGCTGCATCATTATTAAATGTTGATCCTATTCGTAGTTATATAATTGCTGTGATTGGTAATTTTATTCCAGTTCCTTTTATTCTTTGGTTGATTAACTCTGTTTTAAATTTTATGAGAAAAAGTAAACATTTTTCTGGTATTGCAAAATGGTTAGATGAAAAGGTTGAAAAACATAAAGGTCAGATTGAAAAATTTGGTTTTTGGGGATTGGTTTTATTTGTTGGGCTTCCTGTTCCAGGAACAGGTGCTTGGACAGGATGTTTAATCGCAGCAGTTTTAGAAATGGATCGAAAGAAAGCATTACTTGCTGCTAGTGTTGGAATTATTATGTGTAGTATTATTATGATGTTATTGTCTTTTGGATTATTAAAATTTATTATAGGTTAGGTGATATTAATGACAAATTATCAAGTTGGTTTACTTACAACATTTTTATTGGGTATTTTTATTGTAATTGGGGCAGGGATTTCATTACTTGTTTCTAAGAGAGATAAGATTGTTGACTTTTCTATTGGATTAGCATTTGGTGTTATTACTACTTTAATAATTACAGATTTATTACCTGAAGTATTTGAAAGTTTTGGATGGAAATATTGTTATGTGGGTATTATTGGAACGATTATAGGATTTGTATTACTAAGATTACTTGATCATTTTGTTCCAGATCATCATGAACATCATAAAATGAATTCAAAGGAAGCAAAAGAGAATTTAACTCATATTGGAATGATTACAACTTTAGCTTTACTTATTCATAATATTATTGAAGGAATGGCCGTTTATTCTAGTGCATTAAGTAGTGGAAGTTTAGCTGTTACTTTGGCTATAGGAGTAGGATTTCATAATATTCCATTAGGTATGGTTATTGCGAGTAGTTTTTATCATAATGAAAAAGATAAAAAGAAAACTATACTTTCTATTTCACTTGTTTCTTTATCTACTTTTATGGGAGGATTATTTATGTATCTCTTCCATTTAACAGAAATTAGTGAATTTATTTTAGGAATCTTTTTATCTTTAACTCTTGGAATGTTATTTTTTATTGTGATAGATGAATTATTCCCAAGAATTAAAGATATGAAAGATAAAAAAATATCCTATGTTGGTATTACTATAGGAATTATTATTTTAATCATAGCATTTTTTATAGGATAATTTTTATCCTATTTTTCTTTTCTTTGAATATGTTTTATTATATAATGTTATTAGGATGGGTTTGTATATGATTTATGAATTTGCATGTTTTATTGTTATGTTTTGCTTCTATTCTTTTATAGGATACTTAATGGAAGTTACTTTAGTTAGTTTGAAGGAAGATAAGTTGGTTCTTAGTAGAGGATATTTAATTGGACCTTATTTACCTATATTTGGTTTTGGGGCATTGTTTATGATTTATTCTTTGAGATTGTATCAGGATGATTTGATTGTTTTATTTGTTATGGGATTAGTAAGTTGCTGTATTTTAGAATATTTTACTAGTTTATTGATGGAGAAAATATTTCATCTTCGATGGTGGGATTATTCTGATAGAAAATTTCATATTAATGGAAGAGTTTGCTTAGAAAATGGTATTTATTTTGGAATAGGAGCTATTTTATTAATTCGATATATCCATCCTTGGTTAGTAAAAGGACTATTGTCTCTTTCTCCTGTTTTTGTTACTATACTTGGATGTGTGTTATTTATTATTTTAATGAGTGATTTTGTTCTATCTACTCATTTGACTTTTCAATTGAAAAGTGATGTGTATCATTTTAAGATGAATGATTCTACAGAGTTATTGAAAAAGGAAATTAAGAAGAGAATACAAGGAAAATCTATTTTAAGAAAGAGAATATTGACTGCTTATCCTAGATTAAAAGATATACATGATATGATTTCAGTGAAAGAATTATTTGATAAAAATAAAAAAAGATAAAGGGAGTGTAAATATGGAATATCATTATAAGAAAGATTTAGATCATAATATTTTTAGAGGTTATGATATTAGGGGAGTATATCCTACGAATTTGGATGAAGATACTGCTTATACAGTAGGGCTTGGTTTTGGTACTCATATTAAAAAAATGGGAAAAAGAATTTGTGTTGTGGGACATGATAATCGTCTTTCATCACCTGATTTGTATCGTGCTCTTGTATTAGGAATTAAGGAAACAGGAATTGATGTTATTACGTTAGGATTGTGTACTACACCAATGTATTACTATGCTTGTATTAAGTTGAATGTACCTAGTGGTGTAATGGTTACTGCTTCTCATAATCCAAAAGAAGATAATGGATTTAAATTTGCTTTTGATGAAAAAGGTAATTGCAAAGGACAAGAAATTCAGGATTTTTATCAAGAACTTGTAAAAGGTGAATTTGAAAAGGGAGATGCTAAAGTCTATTATTATGATATTGAGAGAGAATACTTGGATTTATTTAAAGAGAGTTTGTCTTTTGGAAAAAGAAGATTAAAGGTAGTTTTGGATCCTGCTAATGGAGCTGCGGCTAGCTTTTGTAGAAAGGTGTATGAACAATTTCCAATTGATTTGGTTATTATCAATGAAGAAAGTGATGGTTCATTCCCTAATCATCATCCAGATCCTTGTGTGGAAGCAAATCTAGAACAATTAAAGAAAAAGGTTATTGAAGAAAAAGCAGATGTTGGTATTTCTTTCGATGGAGATGGGGATCGTCTTGGAGTAGTTACTCATAAAGGACAATTTATTCCAACCGATATTTATATGATTATTATTATTCGTGATTTGATTGATAAAGTAGATAATAAGACATTCTTATATGATGTAAAGTGTTCAAAAACACTTAGTGATGAGATTGAGAGATTGGGTGCTAGAGGAATTTGTTATCGAACTGGAAATTCTTATACAAAAGCAAAAGTACGAGATGATGATATGCCTTTTGGAGGAGAATTATCTGGACATGTTTACTTTAGAGATAAATGGCCTGGATTTGATAGTGGAATGTATGCAGGACTTCGATTATTAGAAATCATGTCCTATACCAATAAAGATATTAATCAATTATTAAATGGTTTAAATGAATATTATTCTACAGAAGAAATTAAGTTTACTTCAACTGATGATAAGAAGTTTGGAGTAGTGGATAAAGTAAAAGAGTATTGTGATCAAAAGAATTATTCTTATTTAGATATTGATGGAGTGAGAGTTAATTTTGATGATGGATGGGCATTAGTACGTTGCTCTAATACAGGTCCTAATATTACAGCAAGATTTGAAGCAAAAACAGAAAAGAGATTACAAGAATTACAGGATGAATTTATTTCTAAAATTAATGAATTTAATAATTAAGCAATGATTTAAAATCATTGCTTTTATATTGAAAACAATTATTATTTATGGTATTCTTTTAGTAGGATAGTGGTAATGTGAGAAGACTAAAAAGAAGAAAAAATGTTTATTATCGTCGGAAAAGATATTTAAAGTATTCTTTTCTCTTTTTGCTTTTATTTATAACAATGGGATATTCTGTTTTAAATACAGAATTAGGGATAAATGGAGATGTAGAATTAAAGGAGTATATTGCACCAACTCTTTATAATGTTTTAAAGCAAGCAGCAAAAGAAGGTACATATGCAAGAGAATATACAGGTGAACATCAGGATAGTATGGATCCAACCAAGTCAACAGAAAAGATTTATCATTGGTATGCACCAAATTCATCAGCAGGTAATACTTTGGCTAATGAAATTCTAGATAAAAACAATGTCATATTTGCAGGTCACTGTTGGCAGATGATTCGAACAACAGATACCGGTGGAGTAAAGATGATTTATAATGGTGAAGCCGAAAACAATCAATGTTTATCTACACGAGGTACGCATGTGGGATATGCATCTAGAACAAACCAAAACTTAGCTTCTAATTATTGGTATGGAACAGATTATACTTATGATAAAACAAATAATGTATTTAGTATTAGTGGTACTACAGAACAGGCTACATGGAGTGAAGCAAATGCTTCAGGATTAATAGGAAAATATACTTGTAAATTAACAAGTGAAGATGGAACATGCGCAACCTTATATTTAATAGAGTCATATTACAATACGACGAGTGCTTATGTAATACCATTAAACTCAAATTCCAATTATTCACAATTTGGTACTTTAGAATTTAATGCAAGTTATAATTCACCATCTTATGTTGGATATATGTATAATACAGTTTATCCATATCAAAGTAAGTCCCCATCAACGGAAACAATATTATTAAGTTATTTACTTGGAACAAATTCAAATTATTGGTATGCTAATTCTGTAACATGGGGAAGCCCTACGGCTGATAGATATAACTTAGATAATCCATCT
>CAMYXG010000024.1 GCA_947303225.1 uncultured Caryophanales bacterium
AATCACACTTTTTCATTTTTTTAATGAGTATTGTCTAGAATTATTGTTTTTTTTATAGAGAAAAATTTTTTTTTATAAAGAAATTAAAGAAAAAATCAAAATTCATAAAATATGATATAATATGAGCGAGGTGATAAAATGACTGATATTGAAATATCTAGAAATAGTAATAAATTGCCGATAGAAGAGGTTGCAAAAAAATTGGGATTATCTCGAGAAGATATTATTCTGTATGGTGATACTAAAGCTAAAATTAATATTACTCCAAAAAAAAGTCGGGGAAAATTAGTTCTAGTTACAGCGATTAGTCCAACTCCATTAGGTGAAGGAAAAACGACGGTTAGTATTGGTCTTGCTGATGCGTTTCAAAAGATGGGAAAGAAGGTTACACTTGCTTTACGAGAACCTTCTATGGGACCGGTTTTTGGAATGAAAGGTGGAGCAACTGGTGGGGGATATTCTCAAGTTGTTCCTATGGAAGATATTAATCTTCATTTTACGGGGGATTTTCATGCTATTACTTCTGCAAATAATTTAATTAGTGCTGCTATTGATAATCATATTTTTTTTGGAAATCAATTAGATATCCAAAAAGTCACTTTTCATAGATGTTTAGATGTTAATGATCGTGCATTAAGAGAAGTTGATTTAGGTACTCGTAGTGATTCTTTTTCTATTAGTTCTGCAAGTGAAATAATGGCATTGTTTTGTCTTGCTACTTCTTTAGATGATTTACGTGAAAAATTAGGAAATATTGTTGTTGGTATTAATAGTAAAAATGAATTTGTTTTGGTAAAAGAATTAGGTATTGTTGGTTCATTAATGGCACTATTAAAAGATGCTTTTTTACCAAATCTTGTTCAAACATTAGAAAATACTCCAGCTATCATACATGGAGGTCCTTTTGCTAATATTGCACATGGTTGTAATAGTATTGTTGCGACAAAAACTGCATTATCTTTGGCTGATTATGTTATTACGGAGGCTGGTTTTGGTGCAGATTTAGGGGCAGAAAAGTTTTTCGATATTAAATGTCGAATGGGTGATTTAGAACCAAATGCTGTAGTTTTAGTTGCAACAATTAAAGCATTAAAATATCATGGTGGGGTTGCCAAAGAAGATATTTATCAAGTAAATATGTCTGCTATGAAAAATGGATTTAATAATTTGGATAAGCATTATGATAATCTTGTGAAGTTTGGAGTTCCAGTTGTTGTTTGTTTAAATCGATTTGATACTGATACAGATGAAGAAATTGATGAATTTTCCAAATATTGTGACCAAAAGGGCTATCAATATGCTATTAGTAATGCTTATGCAGAAGGAGGAGAAGGTGCTATTTCACTTGCAAATCAAGTGTTGAATGTTGGTTCTGGTAATTTTCATACTTTATATTCTGTTGACGATCGTATTACAGATAAAATTCGAAAGGTTTGTTTGGAAATCTATGGAGCTAGTTCTGTCCACATTTCTGATGAAATGATAAATAAAATATCTTTATTAGAGAAAAATGGTAAAGCAAATCTTCCAATTTGTATTGCTAAAACCCAGTATTCTTTTTCGGATGATGCTAAAAAGGTGGGAGTACCAAAAGATTTTGAGGTTACTGTAAAGGATATTCAATTATATGGTGGAGCAGGATTTATTACTATTTTATTGGGAAATATTATGGTTATGCCTGGTTTATCAAGACATCCTAATTATGAGTTGATTGATGTTGTGGATGGAGAAATAATTAATTTAAGTTAAAAAAATACTCACTTTTGTGAGTATTTTATGTTGTTGATTCCATCTTTTTACATGTTTTTGTTTTTGAATCATATATTTTATCTTCTTCTTTACATTTACAACCGTTTTCTATTTCATCAGCATCATCTGGACATTTTTTCTCTTCTTGATCTTTTGGAGTTATTACGGTGTATCCTGGAGCTCTTACTTCGATGGTTCCTTGGTATTTTATGTTTTTGTAGGTAATATAATATGCATAGTCTCCTTGCTCTTGAGTTTTTACTTGAGAAAGATCTAACGTAATATTATTTAATACTTCTTCTGTAATTTCTTCATTTATATAAGATTTTGGATTTGTGGAAAGAGAATCGCCTGTTTTTATGGATATTTTTTTCAATGTAAATGTTACATTTGGTAATTCTTTTTCTTTTATGATTATAGTACCAATATATTTTTTCTTTTTGTATATAATATTATATTGGTATGTTCCTGCTTCATTAATGTTTACTAAAGATGTATCTAATTTTAATACTTTTAAAGTAGCTTCGTCTAGATTTTCATAATTTTCAAGATAGTCTTTGATATCTACACTTAATGGTGTATTTAGTTCTAATTGTATTTCTTTTAGTTTTATTTCGTTTGTTTTAGCTTGTGCCTCAGCAATCTTTTTTTTGTTGATATCAACACTATAATTTGTATGAATAATTGGTTTTACTTTACCGTTCATTATGGCTCCACTTCCAATGAAGAAGATTCCCCAAATCGCTAATACACCAGATAGAATTTTTATTTCTTTACTATTAAACCTCATATTCAGACTCCTTATCTTAATTTCATTATAAACTATATTTTTGTGATTCTCAAGAATATTCCTAATTTTTATTGAAAATTACACTTATTTAACATATAATTTAGTTAGAGGTGAATTTTATGATTGGTATGTGGTTTATACTATTTGTCATTTTATTGATTGTAGAATTGGTTACCATCAATTTAGTAACAATATGGTTTGCCGCTGGAGCAGTTGCGGCGATGATTTCTACAATTTTTACAGATTCGCTGATATATCAAATGATAATCTTTTTAGTTATAAGTTTTTTATCTCTTTTTATTACAAGACCTTTCTTAAAAAGATTTAAAAAATTTGATGTTGAGCCTACTAATCTTGATCGTGTTATTGGAAAGACAGGAGAGGTAGTAAAAAAAATTAGTACTAATCAGTATGGTGAAGTAAAAATATTTGGTAATGTATGGACTGCTATTTCTGAAGAAGAGATTCCTGTTGGTAGTAAGGTTAGGGTATTATCTATTGATGGAGTTAAGTTGGTAGTTCAAAAGGAGGAGAATTAATATGGGTTTAGGATTAGTTGTTATTGTTATTATTGTTGCAGTTGGAGTTTTAGGAATTAAAATTATTCCACAATCTAGAGCATATGTTGTTGAGAGACTTGGCGCTTATCATAGAACGATGCAAACGGGATTACATTATGTTTTTCCTTTTGTAGAAAGAGTTGCAAATAATGTTAGTTTGAAGGAAATTGTAAAGGATTTCCCACCACAACCTGTTATTACTAAAGATAATGTTACTATGCAAATTGATACGGTTGTTTATTTTCAAATAACAGATTCTAAATTGTATACTTACGGAGTTGAAAATCCAATTAATGCTATTGAAAATTTAACAGCAACAACACTTCGTAATATTATAGGTGAGTTAGAGTTAGATGAAACTCTTACTTCTCGTGATGTTATTAATACAAAGATGAGAAGTATTTTGGATGAAGCAACAGATCCATGGGGTGTTAAAGTTAATCGTGTTGAAGTTAAGAATATTTTGCCTCCAAGGGATATTCAAGAATCTATGGAAAAGCAAATGCGTGCAGAGCGTGAAAGACGTGAGGCAATTTTGAAAGCAGAGGGAGAGAAAAAGGCTGCAATTTTAATTGCGGAAGGTGAAAAAGAAAGTGTTATTTTAAGAGCCGACGCAGAAAAAGAAGCTAAAATCAAACAAGCAGAAGGAGAAGCTGCTGCCATTTTAAAAATACAAGAAGCTACTTCTCAAGGATTGAAGCTTTTAAAAGAAGCTGAAATGGATGAAGCAGTATTAAAATTAAAGAGTTACGAAGCAATGGTAGATGTTGCTAACGGAACAGCTACAAAGATTATTGTTCCAAGTGAATTACAAGGATTAGTAACAGCTGGAGAGGTATTAAGTGATTCTTTTCAAAAAAAGAATTCTAAGGATGTAGAAGTAAAAAAATTATAAAACGTCATAAAATGGCGTTTTTTTAATAATTGAAAAGTATCATTATTTTTATTTTCTTTTTGTATTTATAATTATTAGAAAAAGAACATTTTTCTTTTGTAGATTTATTCATAATAAAAATTCTTCTATAATATATTACTATATTATTATGAAGAATCTTTTTATTTTATTTTTTCATATAAATAATCTAATGGTCTTTGACTTTTATAGAATTCATAGTTTTCATTCATTAGTATTTCTAGGTATAGTTTTTTATTATGATATATTTTTGTTATTTTTAATGGTAATATAACATCCTCTAAAGTTATTACCAATTCTTTTTTATTCCATTTAATGTTTTCATAGTTTGTAGATCCATCATTGTTTAGTATTAACTCTTTGTATTTAGTATCTAAACTACTTTTTTGTTTTTTGGGGTTTGCCATATATTTTAAGCATGGTAATATTTCTCTTATTTTGTATGTACCGATTAATTCTTTATCTAATTCTGTAGTAGGCTTATACTGACTTAAGTATATGATGTAATCATTATTCTCTTCTTTTAAATCAAAAGCTTCTACATATATTTCTACCTCATTTTCTTTGTATAGCTCTGTGAAGAAGCCTCTTATTTGTATTTTATTATCATGAGCGTATTTTATCATATTTTTATAAATATTATTTACATTATCTATTTTTCCTATTCCTACTAGTTGTTTTATAATAGGTGACTTAAAAATAATTTCTAACGATCCTGTTTCTTTAGGTATTTCATTTATTGTGTAACCTATAAAACAGTCAATGTTTTCTTCTATATAACTTAGTTCAAAATTACAAAAGATAGGATTTTCTGTAAAGATATTTAGTTTTTGGAGTTCGTTTTTTATTATTTCTAATTTTTCTTCAACTTCTTCTCTACTACTTATCGTATATCTTTTTCCAATTATGTATTTTTGTTGATATGGTTTATAATCTGTAATTGTTATGTTATCTTCTATCATGTTTTTTAATTTTTTAATTTTTCTTTCGTTTTTTATTATTTCTTCTGTAAGAGCATTAATTTGACCATTAATAATTTCATTTGAATTATCTTTGTTCATTAGTTTTTTTATACTAGTAAGTGAAAATCCTAATTCTTTGTATCTTAAAATGTTTATTATTGTTTCTATTTGATTTTCATCATAATAACGATATCCAGTATATTTATCTGTAATAGCTGGTTTCATTAGATTTATTTTATCATAATATCTTAATGTTTTAACTGTTACTCCTACTAAAAAAGAAAATTCACTTATTTTGTACATAGTATCACTCCTTTTTTTCTTTAATATAACATTGACTTTAAGGGGAGAGTCAATAGTTTAATTATAATTTATCAATAATAATATATTTATTATTATACTTAATGGAATTAATATTTGAAATTTTTTCTTTTTTGTTTTGTGATGAAATATTATCATTCCTAAAAGTGTTCCAATTGCTCCACCTAGTAAAGCTAATCCTAATAGATTGTATTCACTAATTCTCCAATAGTGTTTTTTGGCACAATATTTGTCCCATCCCATTAGAGTAAAAGATAATATGTTTATTCCTATTATGTATATTATTATCATATTCTTGCTCCTTGATAGGTATCTCTTTTTACCATTTCTTTGTCAATATCATTTAGGACACAGAATTTTTTTATTAACCAAGTTGGTTCAATTAATTCTTTAGGATCTGGATCTCCTGTAATTCTATGAATGACAATTTCTGGTCTTAATAATTCTAATTGATTTATTACAATGTCAATATACTCTTCTTTTGATAGAATATGAAAGTGTTCTTTATTATATAGTCTTTCTAAAGGAGTATCTTTTATAATACTTAGCATGTGTATTTTGATACCTTGAATATCTAAATTATTAAGATATGTAATCGTATTTATCATATCTTCTTTTGTTTCATATGGGAGACCATTAATGATATGAACTACTATATCTATGTTTCTTTTTCTAAGTTCTTTTACCATTTCTTGGAAACATTGTAGAGAATGACATCTATTAATAAGTTTGGATGTTTTTTCATTTGTTGTTTGTAGTCCTAACTCGATAGTTAAATTGGTTCTTTTATTTAAATCTTCTAAATAGGTTAGACATTCATCTGTTATTGCATCTGCACGTGTTGCGATGTTTAGCCCTATAACGTTTTCGTATTTTAATACAGGTTCATAGACTTCTTTTAATTTTTTTATGGGAGCATAAGTATTTGTTCTAGCTTGAAAATAGGCGATATATTTACCATCTTTCCATTTATGATGCATCATTTCTTTGATTTTATGAAATTGTGTTTCAATGGAATCTTCTATAGAGCCTGCAAATTCTCCACTGCCAGTTTTTGAACAATAAATGCAACCTCCAGTACCTTTTGTACCATCTATATTTGGACAAGTAAATCCTGCATTTAAACTTATTTTAAATACTTTTGTATGATATTTATTTTTATAGTGATAATCTAAGGTATGATATCTTTTGTTGGTATTAGAATATTTGAAATGATTCATATGATGACCTCCTGTATTAAAAATTGTTCTCATTGTAACATCTTTTATAGTTTTTTGCAATTATTTGTGGTATTATTTAGCTAGGTGATAATCATTGAAGAAGATAAAAAGTATAAAGATTAAACCAGGTTTTTCTAGAATCCTAAAAATCTTTGGTATTATTTTTTGTATTTTATTAGGACTATTTATCTTTTATTCAAAGCAGATTCATGAATTAACTAATATTGGTTATAGTAGAGAAGCTAGTCGAAAAATATTATTTTCTTTTCAGAAAGAATATGTTTTGTCTGTTGGAGAAAATAAGACTTTGAATGCTGCTTTTATGAGTGATGCTTTTCAAGAAAAAAACATGGATCATTATGTAAAGATAAAATATGTTCATCATAAGCATTTTATTGAGCATATCAATCAATTATTAAAAAAAGGATATAGTGATAGTGATATAAATATTATTTTTGCTCATGGTGATGATGCCGCGGTTGGTAGGTTTTTGAAAAGAGATAAAATTCGATATTTAGAGGAATTCTATGTAGTAGATTATGCTAAGTTAGATAATTATGATCGATATGTTGCTTATTCTGATGAGACTGGTGAAGATGAAGAGACTACTGTATTATTTGTTAATTTAGATTTTGATAAAGAAGACTATCAAGATAGTACTTTAGTTGAAAAATTTTCTACGGAAATGTTAATTAATAAACATCATCATGTTGGAGAAAAATTTGTTCCTGATGAATTGGTAAAAATAGGAAATGAATATGCTTCTGAAGAAGGTATGGAGTGTAGTAAAGTTGCTTTGGATGCCTTTCAAAAGATGAGTGCTGCTGCTATGAAAGATGGTTATGAGATTGTTATCAATTCAGCATATCGTAGTTATCAGGATCAGGTTGATATTACGGAGGAATATTTAAAATGGTATGGACAAAATTATGTAGATAAATATGTTGCTAAGCCAGGATATTCTGAACATCAAAGTGGTCTTGCTTTTGATATAGGAAGTCGTAAAGTTAATGTCTTTGCTAATTCAAAAGAGTATGAGTGGATGTTAGAAAATGCGTATAAGTATGGCTTTATTCTTAGGTTTTCAAAAAAAGATGAGGATATTACTGGATTTCGAAGTGAACCATGGCATTATCGATATGTTGGAGAGAAGATAGCAAAATATATTTATGAACATGATATTACCTTTGAAGAATATTGGGCTATGTTTTTAGATGAGAGGTAAAAAGAATCTCATCTTTTTTGAATGTTTTTTTCTTGGATAATTCACTTAATTGTGATATTATGTTAATAGAGTAATAAGAAGGTGTTTAGTATGTATCCACTTGGAAAACAATTTGAAGTAGATTATACGAAGGCTAAAAGTGATGGTAAAGTAATTGTTCAAGGTGGAAACTATCGATTATCTGTTATTTCAGAAAGGATAGTTCGTCTTGAGTTTTCTCCTAATGGCCAATTTATCGATAGACCAACTCAATTAATTAAAAAGAGAAATATTGGTCTACCGGATTTTTCTGTTCGCCAAGATGCTAATATTGTAGAGATTACTACTAAATACTATTCTTTGAATTATATTAAAGGACAACCTTTTATCGGAACGAAAGTTGATCCAATGAGAAATCTAAAGATTACTTTGCTTTCTAGGGAAAGGGATAGAAATAAAGATTGGTATGTTGGTCATCCAGAAGCACGTAATATGCTTGGTAATATGGTTGGTGTTGACGTAAATATTCCTGCTAATTTGCAAAAGGGATTATATTCTTTGGATGGCTTTGCATCTTTAGATGATTCTAATAGTAAAATTATTATGGAAGATGGTACTTTAGCAGATCCTCCAGCAAATCATCTTGATATTTATGTTTTTATGTATGATAGAGACTTTAGGCAAGCCTTGTTTGATTATTTTAAAATTACAGGAGCTCCAGCATTGGTTCCTCGTTATGCACTTGGAAATTGGTGGAGTAGAAATATCGTTTATGATGAAAAGAGTGTTGTTTCTTTAATCCGTAATTTTGAAAGAAAGAAAATTCCTATTTCAGTTATGCTTTTTGATCATGATTGGCATATTCGTGAGTCAGGGGATGCTAAAGATTTAAAGACGGGATTTACTTTTAATCCGAAGTTATTTTCTAATCCACAGGAAACAATAAATGAATTTCATAAACGAGGAATTCGAGTAGGATTATGTGTTAATCCAACTAATGGAATATATCCCCATGAACAGAATTATAAACAAGCAAGTGAATATTTGAAGATTCAAACACCAACTATTGTTGAATTTGATCCATTGAATCCAAAATTGTTGGATGTGTTATTTAAAATATTTTTGCATCCTTTGGAGTCTTTAGGAGTAGATTTCTTTTGGAATGATTCTGACGGTGGAATGGATGTTACTAAACTTTGGGCATTAAACCATTATATGTATTTAGATTCTGGTAGAAATCATAATAAACGTGCTTTATTACTTGCTAGAGGAAGCGTTTATGCTCCTCATCGCTATCCAGTCTTATATGGTGGTTCTAGTGAAATTAGTTGGCAAGCTCTAAAAAATCTTCCATTTCTATATTTGAATGCAGCTAATATTGGTGTTAGTTGGTGGAGTCATGATGTTGGTGGAAATCATGGAGGTATTGAAGATGGAGAATTATATCTTCGATATGTTCAACTAAGTACTTTTGGGCCTATTTTACGTTTCCATGGAGCACGTGGACCTTATTATAAAAAAGAACCATGGTTATGGGATGCTAAAACTGAAAACATAGCAGCGGATTATTTGAGATTGCGCCATCGCTTGATTCCATATTTATACACTGAAGCTTATAATTATACAAAATCAGGAACACCACTTATTCAGCCATTTTATTATAATTATATGTGGGTTTACGATGATGATTTGTATCGTAATCAGTATTATTTAGGATCACAATTATTAGTTTGTCCTATATTGGAGCCAAAAGATCCCATTATGAATCGTACGATTCATCGGTTCTTTGTACCAGATGGTACTTGGTATGATTTTGTTACTGGTAAAAAATTTCCAGGTAACAAGAAATATACTTCTTTCTTTAAAGAAGATGATTATCCAGTATTTGCTCATTCTGGTTCTATTATTCCTTTTTCTAATCGAAGTGATTACAATAATATTGGATTGCCTACTGATTTAGAAATTCAAATTTTTCCAGGAGCTAGTAATACTTATACATTGTTTGAAGATGATGGTATTACCTCTTTGTATCGAGAAGGTTACTTCTTAAAGACTTCTATTGATTATAACTATTTACGAAATAACTATACTGTTATTATTCGTTCTATTGATGGTAAAAGTGGAATTGTTCCAGAAAGACGTAATTATAAGATGGTTTTCCGTAATACAAAACAAGCAGAAAATGTTACTATATATTTTAATGCTGATAAGTTAGATTCTGAGAATTATGTGGATGGAAATGATTTTATTGTTGAAGTTAAAAATGTTCCAACTATTGGACAATTGACTGTTAATTGTAAAGGAAAAGATATTGAGATTGATGCAGTTCGTTTGATTAATGATGATTTTGATAGTATCTTGATGGATCTAAAGATTCATACTTATTTAAAAGAAGAAATTGCTGGTATTATGTTTGGAGATTTAGAAATTGCTAAAAAAAGAATTGCGTTAAGAAAACTAAAGAAAAAGGGATTATCGAAAGAATATATTAGCTTATTCTTAAAACTATTAGACTATATTAATGAATTTTAGGAGGTAAGGTAGTTATGAAAAAATTAGATGAAATTGAAGTAAGTGCAAAAAGATTAGAGAACATGAAACAAGCAACTATAGTTAATTATTTATCTGATATTGATTTAGATAATGATTTAGATTTGTATGATACTATGATTCATCTTTTTGTTGATGGAACGTTAGATTATGCATTTTATTCTCCTATATTTGATAAAATGAATGCTGATGATCGTAAGAAATTATTCAAAATGGTCAGAAAGTATATTTCATTGTGTTTCTTTGATGGAAATCCTAATTATTGGACAGATTCAGTAGAAGGAATATCTTTATTGGATTCAGATTTTATCTGTATGAAGATATTAGATAATTATCATTATCTTTTAGAACTTGCTAAAGATGGTGGAGAAGAATTATTAAAACAAATAAAAGAGTTTCAATTGACTGATCTTTTTTCTAATAGTGTTATGATTGATTATTTAAGAAATACTTTTGATGATGATGAATTATTGAAAAAAAGGTTGCTTGATGTTTGTCTTGAAGATGAATCTTATCAAGGATTAACTAGTCAACAAAAAGCTATATTATTCCGTTATCCTGTTGGAGTATTGTATACAGTTGATGATAAGAATCAAAAGAAATTACTTACTAGTGATTATTTAAAAAATGAAATAATTAAAAGAATTTCTTCTTCTCAAGATCTTACTTCTATGAGTTTGAAAGATGTTGTTTCCATATTAGGTAATTCTAATTTTGAAGAGATTGTATCTGATATTTATTTGGATAGTATGGTAGAATCTATTTCTCTTCTAGATAATCAAAAGAAAAAGATATTGTAAGGAAGCAGTTTTTACTGTTTCTTTTATTTACAAAAAAAAATAACTATTTTATAATTAAAACATAATTGAGGGGAATAATATGAAAAAGGTATTTA
Source organism: uncultured Caryophanales bacterium (assembly GCA_947303225.1). Lineage (GTDB taxonomy): Bacteria > Bacillota_I > Bacilli_A > RF39 > UBA660 > UBA3789. The sequence continues at coordinate 11,165 of CAMYXG010000024.1, forward strand.
TTGTTTTAATTACTGTTATGAGTTTCTTTTTTGCTATTCATAGTATCAAGGCAGATACTACTGTTATTCTTTTGATGGAAGGAGATACTCGTTATGATTTGAGTATTCAGGCTGCAAAAAAGATAAATAATGAAAGAGAAAAAAATCATCTTAATCCTTTGATATTAGATCAAGATCTTACTCAAATAGCAGCTTTGAGAGCAAAAGAAATTGCAATTCATTATGATCATGTTACTCCTACTGGAGAAGAAGTTGCTTCTTATTATCATATTGATAACGAATTAATTGCTCATGTTTATGATAATGTTGTGCAGGTTTTTGATGAATGGATGGATAAGAATTCTTCTACATTATTAAATTCTAATTATCAATCCATTGGGATTGGTTGCTTTTCTGTTGAAGGATATGATTATCAGACCTATTGGGTTGCTGTTTTTAGAACATCTCCTTCAGAGGAGGAATTTCTTTCTAGCTCTTCTATCAATGAAGAAGTAGAAGTGCCTGTTAATTCTAAATATATTCATTCTATTGGAGTTGATTATTTATCATCTACAGATCCTTTATTAATTGGTGAAACATATTTTTCTCATATGTTATGGATTGAAAATGATACTTTGTCAGGTGTACATACCTATTTAAGAAATACTAGTGCTATTTGGACTAGTAGTAATCCTAGTGTTGCTTCTATAGATAGTGAATATGGTGCCATTACTGGGTTATCTGGTGGTTCTTCTTATGTACAGGCTAAAATTGGTAATGTTTTGTCCCCTTTATATGAG
>CAMYXG010000025.1 GCA_947303225.1 uncultured Caryophanales bacterium
TAGTAGACATTTTTAATTATACTAAAAATTCTATAAATGTCAAGGAAATTGTAATAATTTCCATAAAAAAAAGGATAAAATCCTTTTTTTTATGATAAAGTTACTTCAACTTCTTTTTCTTTATAATCTCTTCCACTTGCATAGCTTATTTTTAGTTTTACTGTGTCACCTTTTTTCTTATCATAAATAACACTTGTTAAGTCATCCATACTTGTAACTTTATTACCATCTATTTCTGTAATAATATTACCAATTTCTAAATTTGCTTTATCTGCACCACTATTCTCGGTAATCTTTGAAATATAGAATCCAACTGGCATATTGTATGATTTACTCTGTTCTTCTGTAATTAGGTATCCTTCTACACCAATTGCAGCATCACTATTGTCTTCTTCTCCATTCATTAAAGATGTAATTAAATCCTTAATATTACTAATTGGAATAGCAAATCCCATTCCTTCAATACTTGCCGTTGTTGATGAACCACTTGAAGAATATTTAACAGAGTTAATACCAACTACTTCACCTTTGCTATTTAAAAGAGCTCCTCCACTATTTCCACCATTAATAGCAGCATCAATCTGAATCATTTTTGCTGTGTAGTTATCCATTGATACTTCTCTATTTAAAGCACTTACAACACCTGTTGTAACAGATTGTCCATATCCTAATGCATTTCCTATAGCAATAATTCCATTTCCAACCTTTAATTCATTACTATCTCCTAATGTAGCTATTTTAATTGCTTCCATCGTTTCATTATCTAAATCTTTCATTTTTACTGCAATTACGGCTACATCTTTTCTTTCTGATGTTCCCTTGATAGTTGCATCTACATTTTTTTCATTTACAAACTGTACAGATAATTCTTCTGCTCCTTCTACAACATGATTATTTGTTAAAATTAATAGTTCATCATCATTTTTACTAACAATGATTCCTGAGCCGGCACCTTCTGAATATTGTTCTTGATTAAAGAAGCTTGGTCCAAACATTCCTGATTTTACTAGTGTTTTCGAAGTAATAGATACTATAGAAGGCATTACTTCTTCAACAATTTCTGATACGTCTGTAATGTAGATACCTTCTTTAATTTTAGTATTAGTTTGTGTATAATTTAATTCTGATTTTTTCGTTTTAATTGCTTTGATATTTAATAATCCAACATTATTTAAAGCTACTACAAAAGCTCCTAATATTAGTATAATGAATAATAATACAATAATTCCTTTTCCACTACTTTTTCTTTTTTTTGATCTTACCTCTTCTCTTCTTGTCTCTTCTTTCTCTTCTAATTTTTCCTCTTCTGCTTCTATTTCTTCCTCTTCTATTTCATCTCTTATATCTTCTTTTTCAATCTTTTTTTCTGACATTTTATCACCTCTTTAACTTTCTATTACAATATATACTTTTTTTGTGAAAATTATATGAAAATAAAATTATTGTTCTGTGAATATTTTCTTCTACTATTTCATTATACTCGAAAAATTGAAATTATTCTACCTTTAATTTTCCTTGACGTAACACTTTTATTTGATAATCTTCTACTTTTACAATAGTTGATGCTATTCCTATTTTTGATTTTCCCCCGTCTACAATTAAATCTACTTTATCCTTAAACTCTTCAAGGAAATCACTTATTTCAAGTCCAGGAGATTCTCCTGAAAGATTAACAGATGTTGTAGCAAGAGGATATGGTGATTCTTTTAATATTTTCAATGCTATTTCATGATTAGGAATTCTTACTCCAACTGTTTCTAAATTTGCTGTTAAAATACTTGGTACATTATTTTTCTTTTCTAATATGATTGTCATGTCCCCTGGTAAATACTTCTTTATCAGTCTATCTTCTATTTCATTTAAACTCTTTGCTACTAAGTTTATTTTTTCCACAGAATCTGTTAATACATTGATTGGTTTTGAATAGTCTCTCTCTTTAAAATCAAAAAGTTTCTTAATTGCATTTTCTGAAAAACAATTACATCCTATTCCATAAACTGTATCTGTTGGAAAAATAATAATTCCATCTTCATCAAGTACTTTTCTAATGATTTTCATACTCTCTTCATTTAACTCTTTTATTATTATCATATAATCTCTTCCATATCTTATTATATTTACTTATGATATAATAATACTTGAGGTGGTTTTATGTCAATAGATACAATTCCTTCTAGTCCTATTTTTTATCAGAATGATGATTTTCAAACAATTCAAATTAGGGTATTGTTTCCATTTGAGGAAAATGAAAATGATTTAGCTAAAACAGTATTATTACCTAGTATGTTAAATTTTATGAATCAAAAATATCCTAAAGAAGATCTTTTTCAAATTGCAAAAAAGGAAAAATACATTTTAAGTGCAAGATGCCATAGTACTATAATAGGAACTACTGGATGTTTTATTTTTGATCTTATTATTCCTACTGCTGATGCTTTAGGGAAAAAAATATATCAAGAGCAGATTCAATTTTTTAAAGAAATGATTTATCATCCTCTAATTATTGATAAAGGCTTTTCTTCTTTTGAATTAGATAGAGAAAAGAAAAATTTAAGAAATGCGATTGAAAATTCTTTTAAAAACATGCATTCTTATCAAGATATTATGGTAAGAAAACACATGGATACATTGGGAGTACTCTCTAGAGATATAGCATGGCATCCTGAGCTTATTGATTCTCTTACTCCACAAGATCTTTATCAATATTATTCTGAATTTATTTATCAAAAAAGACCTATTATTTATATTATGGGAAATGATTCTTCTCGTGAGATAGTTTCTATTTGTGAAAAAAAACTTATTCAAAAAGATGTACAATCCTATATGATTGAAAAACACTTTGATTATTTTCTTGCTCCTAGAAAAACATATCTAGTTATTGAAGAAGAATCAGAATTTCGAGACTCTTCTTTATCCTTTATATATAAAGTAAAAGATATGTCAACATCTGATAAAGTTTATATCATATTAGTAAAAGACTTACTTTCTTCTTTATCTTCTAGCTTACTTAGAAAGAAATTGAGAGAAGAACAAGAGTTAATCTATTCTTCTAAAGTCATATCCTATCTTCATTATGGTGCATTAGAAGTTACTGCATTTATTCGAAAGGAAGATTATAATAAAGCATATCAAACTATGATGGAATTAATGGAGGAATTAAAAAAAGAAGATGTGATAGCTCCACTACTTCATAATATAAAAGAGAGAAAACGAATTAATCTTTATAGAAAACTAGATAATAAATATTTAATATTAGATGATTATATTCTTCATGATTTAGATATTGATGCTACATTAGAAGAGTATTATGAAATGATTCAAAAAATAACGGCTCATAAATTGAGTTTATTTATAGATCGATTATTATTAGATACGATTTACTTTTTAAAGGAGAAAAAAGCATGAATACAATAGAAACCATACAATTAAAAAATGGATTAACGGTTTATCTTTATTTGGACAAAAGAAGACATTCTACTTTTTTTCAATTGACTACTAATTTTGGTGGATTAACAAAAGATTTTGTTCTCAACGATAAAGAATATCATTTACATGATGGAATAGCTCATATACTGGAACATTATGTCGTTGAGTGTAATGATGATGGTAATTTTATTAAAGAGCTTGGAGAGAAGCAAATGAATACTAATGCTTCTACTCATTATCAAGTTACTAGTTATTATTTTGATGCAGTTGAGGATGTTGAATATGGTATCCGTACCATGCTACATGGGATTTATCATGTTCATTTTGACAATGAAAAATTAGAAAAATTAAAGAACCCTATTTGTTAAGAAATTCGTGGAAAAAGCAATAATAAATTCTATCATAGTGGAATAGCAACTATTCATAATTTATTCCCTAACTTATCGTTTCAAAGTATTGGGGGAACAGAAGAAGAGGTTATGAATACTACTTTAGAAGAAGTAGAATTGTGTTATAAAGCTTTTTATCATCCTTCTAATCAGTTTATTGTAATTGCTGGTAATTTTTCAAAGGAAAAGGTTATGAAAGAAATCAATCATTTTTATGAGCATTTTTCTTTTTCTGAACAGAAACTAACTCTTATTCCGGTCTTAAATGACTTATCAGTTCGAAAAAAAAGAGAAATTGTTTACTATCCTACTTCTCTTGACTATGTTGGTATTTCTTTTAAAATTGATACTAGTTCATACTCTAATCAGGAATTACTTGATTTAGACTTTTATCTAAATTGCTTCTATCATCATTTTTTCGGAATTATTTCTCCTCTTTATCAGCAATTAACAGAAGAAAAAATTATAACCTCTGGAATACATTGTTCTCATTCTATGATTCATAATTACCTAATGATTCAAATCGGAGCATACACATATGATGAAAAGATATTTCAGAAAAAAGTTTTGGATGTGATTCAGAATAGAAATGATTTTGATCAAAAAAATTTTGAACTTGATAAAAAAGCATCTATTGTTCGACTAATATTAAGAGAAGAAAATATTATGTCAATGATTTCTCCATTCATTCAAAATATTATTCTATATCATTATCCTTTTTTGGATAAAGTTGAAGATATTGAAAAGCTTACTTATCAAGATTATGTTTCTCATATCAAAAAAATTGATTTTTCTCATTACACTATTACGATTATTCGTAACAAATAAGGATGAAGTATTAACCTTCATCCTTTTCTTTTGTTGTACTTTTATCATCTGCATTCTCTTTCGTATTATTTGTCTCATTCTGTTCTGTACTATTACTGGTCTTTTCATCATTTGTATCTACTGAGTTATTATTACTATTCGTATTAGTGCTAGTACTAGTACTATCATTTGCTTTAACGTCGGTTACAGTTTGAGTTGCTGACTGATCAGCTGATTGATAATTAGAAGCTGTTTTGTCAATTTTCTTTGTTATGATTTCAAAATCACTTATTGTCGATGTTATAGCTGATTTTACAGCATCATAGGCACTTATACATTGATCGCATGCTGGTCCCATAAAAATGCTATCATCATTTAGTTGCGTTGCTAATGTGTTTGCTTCTTCTATTTTACTAGATAGTTCTTCTGCATATTTATTTGTTGTATTAATTCCCTGTGTAAATGAACTATAATCTTTTACTTCATATTGATTTGCCATGTTTCCCCTCCTATATTTCTTGACTAGCTAGGCTTTCATCTGTTGCTTCAATACTTTCTGCTGCAGCTTTTATAAAAGTTGCTAATTCATTTAAGGCAGCTGCCTCTGCTTTTGATGTGGCAATTTTTTCTGCTGCCATTGCTTCAAAAGAAGATTTTGCCTCCCCATTCCAAGTGCTTAAATCCTGATTAATACTAGATTCATAAGAAGTAGTTGAGGATTCAATCTCCGATGCTAATGATGCATATTTTCCAGCAATTTCTTTTACACTTCCATAATCACATACAAATTTAGCCATTTATTGTTTCCTCCTTTTTTGTTTCATCTTCTATTATTGTTTGATTTTTTAATTCTTCCGGTAGTATTGCATTATTTAACGTTTCGTTTATTTCACTTTTTAGTGTATCTGAAATTACTGCTTGTTGATAGGTTCCTAAATTTTTAATTTTTATATCATTTAAATTAGAATCGATTAATTCTTTTTTTGATTCTGATCCACTAATTAAGAATGATATTTTATTATCAGTCTTCTCTGATTGCTTTATTTCTAATTCTTTTCCTACAATACATTCTATTTTAGTTCCATCTTTTTGTGTTATTTCTACGATATCTCCTACTTTACCGATTTCATCATTACAAGCAATTACATAGCAGTCATCTATCATTAAGTATCCATCTTCCGTGGTTAGTTGATATTTATCTTTTAATTCTTTTTGTTCTTCACTGGATAATACTTTTTTATAGTTAGTGTAGTTGATTATAGAATCATCGTCTATCTTTTTATTTGTTACTGCATTATTTAATAGTTTTGCTGAAGATACTGATGCACTACTTCTTCCTCCATAATGTCCTCCAGCTGAGGAACCACTTCTATTATAGCCACTACTACCACTGCCGCCACTATAATTTCTACTTGCTCTTGTATTACCTCCTGTATTTGTTGAACTTTGACTTTGATTATTAGCTTCTTTTCCTGGTATTTCTCCACTTCCAAGACTTTGCTGCAATTTTGTATGTGATTCCACCACACTATTCATTAGTTTTACTGTATTTTCTATTTTTTTGGTTGTAGCTTCCATATTTTTTTGCAATACTCCTTTGGCTGTTTCAAAATCAAAACCATCTTCATTACTTGTATCATAGCCTGCTATACTACTTGCTAAATTTTCTGTTTGTGAACTTAATGATGAAATGGAATTAGCAAGAGAAGTTACTGCTTCACAATCTAAAATAAAAGTTGCCATATTAAATCCTCCTATTCATTGGACATTGCCCACATAGTTCGTCCTTCGTTTAAGAATACATCCACATCCCCTCGGGTGTTACTTCTTTCCTCACTATTTGGATCTGCGACGATTATTTGTCCATTTTCATCTATTCCTCGTAAGACAATGAAATGACCTGCCTTTGTAAAGTGTCCTGGTGCCATTGACATAATAAGTGGCTTTCCTGCTTGTAGACTTTCAACAATATTATTTGTGGTAACTGCTTGTTCTTCACAATGAACTCCATACTCTTGTGCCATAGCTGGAAAGTAATCCCATGTTGTTCCTGAACTACATGTATATGTACCATTACCTTTTGCAGCAGTTTCTACTGGAGATACTTCTTCTCCTAGCAAATAAGTCAATACCATTGCTAACGAAGTTGGTCCACAACCCCATGTTCTAATAGTTCCTCCTCCATATGGATTTTCATAGTTATATTGATAATAATTAATAAATTCATTATTAAAGGAATAATTTACAGCTTCTAGCTTACTGTTACTAGCAGTTTCTAGTGCTGCCTCAATTTGTGCTTTTAATTGTTCTTGTGCATGTTGATGAGACGTAATTTCTCTTTGATAATCTGCCATTTTACTTGAATCATTTGCACTTGATGCTGCATTATAATTCTGTTTTGATATTTCTACATTTTTCTTTTCAATTTTATATTTTTCATACAATTCTACTGCTTCAGAAAATGCTGACATTTGACTTGTAATTGTACTTTCATATTCTGAAAAAAAAGTGCTTGCTTTTTGTTGTAAATTATCTGATGATGCTCCTTGCCATACTCCAGATACTTCCCCAATAGAAGAAGAATAGTTGGACATAATAGAAGAAAATGAAGAAGCATCTCCCATAACAGTTGAACTACTTACCATAAATACACCACCTTATAGTATGATTGTATCATTTTCTATTTTCATTTTACAAACTTTTCCTATTTTTTTACACTTTTGTACATTTTTGTACATTAGGATTGGCTTTTCAAATAAAACTATTATATAATTGTTTTAGGTGATGATTGATGAAAATAGAAGAATTTGCTAAAAAACTGAATGAAGATTCCTATCTACAAAATATTAAAATTCCTATTTTAGATGGATTTCAAATAATACCAAATCAAGAAACTATTTTTACTGCTGTTTCTAAAGAACATTATATGGAACAATTTCTATGTGATGGAAAATTAGATGAAAATGAAACTTTTGAAGATAGACTTAAAAAAGTAATCAATGATACAAAGAATGCTATGAAGGATGCTCATTTAGAAAATCCTGACGATCATATTCAGCTTTATAAAAAATATTCTAATGACGATTTTAAGTTTTATGTTTATCTTCAAGATAACATTCTTCTTAATAAATGGGTTCGTCAGTTTAATATATATTTTTTAGATGATAAAACTCGAGCTTTCTATCAGGTATCTTTTTGTTCTTGCCCTTTTACTAATCCAAATCAAGTTTTGAAAAAAGAAATTGACCCTCAGAATGATTTTGTTACAGCGGGAATGATTACTACAGTACAAAATATTATGTCTCATATTAGTTATAAAGAAAAATAAAAGAAAATTAATTCTTTTATTTTTTTTAACACATATTTTTTTGACAAGTAGTACTTTCTTCTTCTAAACAATCTAATAAACACTTATATTGTTTGTATGAATAGTTTTTAATACTATCTGTTAATTCATCATATGGATCTTTTAGTTCTTCACTAATTCCAGTTTCTAATTGAATTGCTTTTCCTTTTGAAACTGCTACTACATTTGGAGCATAGATTCTTTTTTCTCCTACTTCTATTTTTTCTTCATCTTTAGTAAGAGTATATTCTTCTAAAACATTTTCCATCTTCTCTATTAATAATTGATAAGCTTCAGTTCCTTCATCTTTTGTAATGATTTCTCCCTCGTCATTTAATTCTTTTACGTCACGAATTCCAGTAACATCAACATAATAAATCTTTTCTACTTTTTTATCTTTTGCTACTTTCATTAATTGTTCTATTACACTTCTACACCACGGGCATTCTTTAAATCCAAAATAAACTACAAAACTTTCTTTTTGATTCATTTTATCCACAATTTCTTCTGCTGTTGAATAAACCATTGGATTATCTTTCGAAATAGAAATATTTCGATATTTCTTTCCACTAGTTTCATTTACTTTTCCGTTGATACTTTCATATTCTTTTTTAAATTTTTCTGAATCTGTTATTGTTTTATTATTTGAACATGCTGCTATAAAAAAAGTACAAAGAAGAACTATTAATATAATAAATTTATTATTTTTCATTTTACCACCTACTATTTTAGTATATACCTCTTTTTTTATTTTTTCTACAATAACTATTTACATGTATCATTTAATTTAATTGGAATCGTATAAGTAATTGTTTTTGTTTCTTCATTAATTGCTTTGATTTCTAAAGATAATGTATTCGAGGTTAATTTTTTACAATTACTAGAGTAATTCTCTACATTTATTTTTGTTTCTTTTAAGAAAGATTCAAGTGTTTTATTCTTTTTTTCTGGACAACTACTAATTTTTGTTTTTGTATTTTGATAGTTTTCATATAATGTACATGTAATTCTTTTATAGTTTGTATGATCTTCTTTTCCACAAAACTCAATGTTAGAGATATAAATTGCTGTTTGTTGTTTATTATATGCTGCACTTCCTGTTATTTTAAAGTCTGAACATTTTGAAGATATTGTTTTAAATTCAAAATTATTATTTTTTCTTACATATATATTTATGGATATTATGATACTAATACCTAGTATTATTAGTAGAATAATTAATAGATAATTAAAAGAAACTATTTTTTCTTTTTTTCTTTTTCCTTCTAAAATTTCATCTATATTTACATTAAATTCTTTACTTATTATTTGTAAGATAGCAATATCAGGAATATTTTTTCCATTTTCCCATTTGCTTACGGCTTGATAAGTCACACCAAGCTTTTCTGCCAAGTCTTTTTGAGTCAAGTGATGATCTTGTCTAATTTGTTTAATGAATTTTCCTATTTTCTCCTGATCCATTTTATTACTCCTCTTCTGTTAGGTATGACTTTATTCTTAATTTTTTTAATTTCCTTTTATCCATTGTAATAAATTTTCTGTTAATTTTCAAGGTTTGCTCTTCTTCATTTAGTACAACAATTCCTTTCTCAATTAGTGGAAATATCTTTTCTGTTAATATTTTATCTGCATCCATTACAAAATTATTTTTTGAATACAGATTGATAACTTCTCTTACTTTATGAGTCCTTGCTGTTAAAATATATTCTAATATTTCGTAATCTGACTTTGGAAGAGATTCTCCAAAATTACTTCTAATGTTATAAATTGTTTTTTCTTTTTCTAATTCTTTTTTTAATGTCTTTAAACTATATTCTAAAAATGGTGTAATATTTCCCTTCCTTGATTTCTTAATACTATACTTATATTTATCTTTTGATAGAGAAATCCCTCTATTAAAAATCACAAATGGATAGGCTTTATTTTGTAATAAATACCATAAAGAAAAAGTTCTTGCTGTTCTTCCATTTACATCAAAATATGGATGAACATATACAAAATAAAAGTGAATAATCTGTGATTTAATAAAAACGTCTAATAATTTCTCATCTTTTTCATTTTCTAAATAGGTAAATAAACTATCCATAGATTCTTCAACTTTACTTGGACTCATTCCCTTATCAAAGTCTAATACCAATTGATCATAGTTTGAATTCATAATATATACATCATTTTCTCTATAGTATTCACCCATATTTTCTATGGAATAATCATCTAGTAAGTCTTGACTTAAAATACTATATAATTTTTTCAGACTATCTTTATCGATGCTATTATTCAGTAATATATAGCGATATCCATAATATAAATTTAGAATTCTTCTATTTTCTATTCCACCATTCTGTGTTTGAATTACTTCTTCTATATTATTGATATCATCATGTAATCCTTCAATGGAATTATTTGTTTTTATTTCTAGTGATAGCATCATTTTTCTAGAAAAATTAAAATCATCCATGAAGGACTCTTCTTCCAAAAATTCTTCTATTTCCTTGATTAGCTTCTTAATTCTTACTTTATCATAGAAGAATCTTCTTCCATTTTCCCTCTTTAAATCTATTATTTCTAAACCGAACATATTAACCCCTTATTTCTTATAAATACCATAATTTTTTATTATTTTTTCTGATTTCCTTGATTATTCCTCCACCTAAACACTCTTCTCCATTGTAGAAAACACATGCTTGCCCTGGTGTTACTGCTTTTACTCCTTGTGGATATTTTACTAGGATTTCATCCTTATCGAGCCATTCTAATTGTACTGGAACATCTTTACTTCGATAACGGAATTTTGCTGTTACATCTGTAAGCTTTTCTTCTCCTATGTAGTTTAATGTGTCTACAATACAAGAATCACTCATTAAATAATCATTATCTTCTCCTAAACAAATATAAAGAATATTCTTTTTTAAATCTTTTCCAACAACAAACATTTTATCTTTCGTTCCACCAATATTTAGTCCTTTTCTTTGTCCTATTGTATAATTCATTAAACCAATATGAGTTCCTATTTTCTCATTTGTTTCAATATTGATAACGTCTCCTGGTTGATTAGGAAGATAATTTTTTAAAAAATTACGAAAGTTTCTTTCTCCTATAAAGCAAATACCGGTAGAATCTTTCTTTTTTGCTGTTATTAAGTCATATTCTTCTGCTATTTTTCTTACTTCGCTTTTTTCCATATCTCCGATTGGAAATAGAACGTTTTCAAATTGTTTTTTGGATACTTGTGATAAAAAGTATGTTTGATCTTTATTAGAGTCTATTCCTCGTAATAATTTACCATCAACTATTCTAGCATAGTGACCAGTTGCGATATAGTCTGCTCCTAATTTTCTGGCTTCTTCAGCAAATTGATCAAATTTAATATATTTATTACACATAATATCAGGATTTGGAGTGCGACCTTTTTTTAATTCATCTAAAAAGTAAGTAAAAACATAATCCCAATATTCTTTCACAAAATCTTTACGATATAGAGGTATTCCTAATTTATCACAGACAGCTTTAGCATCATTATAATCTTCTTCTTGAGGACATATTCCAGATTCTGTAGTTGGTCCATTTATCTCTCCATCTGCTAGAGAATCCCAATTACGCATAAATAATCCAATTACTTCATAACCTTGCTTTTGAAGAATGATTGCTGCTACACTACTATCTACTCCTCCACTCATTCCAATTACTACTTTTTTCATTTTTGGGCACCTCCAATTTTTGCAGTCGCCTTATTATAACATTTATTTTTATTTCTTACAACACTATCAAAAGAATCTAAATTTTATTAATTTAGATTCTTTAATATTCTTCTAGTCCTCACTTCGTTCGGACATTATCTTGCTTTTTATATTTTGTCCGTCCGAATCTCAGATTCAAAAGCTGGACTGCACCAAAATATCAAAAGTCGGAT
>CAMYXG010000026.1 GCA_947303225.1 uncultured Caryophanales bacterium
AAATTCAATGTAGTATATGTTCAAGCAGATAATACAGCAATTAATAAACCATTACAATATGTTTATACAGTAAACAAAATTGATAATAGTGCAACAACCCCACTATATAATGCAGTATGGTTAAATCAAGCAATTCATGAAAGTATCATTCAGTATAATACACCAAGTGAAGCACTAACCGCAATCGCCACTGCATCATCACAAAATCTTCCATTCTATTTAAAACATAAGGTAGAAAATGGGATTGTAACAGAGTCATATGTTGAATTTGTAGTAACTCCAGAGATGGCCGCAGCAAACACAGGAATGGTGGCAGGAACATATACCTTAAGAGGAGAAAAAACATATGATAATGATACATCAACATGGTTAGTAGGAACTGATTATATCAGTACCTATTATGAAGCCAACAAAGAAGCAATAAAAACTGCTTTTGGATATTCTACCGACTCTTCACGTTGTAGTGAATCCGGTAGTGGACGCTATTCTTACTTCGATTGTTACGTTTCCGGCTTGTACGCTTATGTGAGCTCTGATGGTGGCGTGGATGCGAGTGACGGCGAAAGATCGGGCTGTTACGTGCGCTATGATGGTTACTCTAGCTGTGCCTGGTAGTAGTGGTTAGTCCCGAGCATATCTCTAAGTCTCTACATCCATCATTTTTGATAAAAAATGATGCGTGTCGAGGGCTCAGCCCGAGCTTGTGTCGAACGAGCTCTGCGGAGTGTAGCCACGGGGAAAAATCATCAAATAAACAGAATAAATGATAATATAAAGAATCAACTTAAAAGAATAGAAGAAGTAATTGGTCTGTAAAATGGTATTTTTTAGTATGATAAAATCACGTAAAAGTATTGATTTTTCATACTTTTTTTAGTATAATCTTAACTGGTACATTTAATTATCCCACCTAAATTAGACCCTGGGAAAGTCTAATTTAAGTAAAAGGAGAAAGTTTATGACAAGTTATATGCAAAAAAAGGAAACAGTTGAACGTAAATGGTATGTAATTGACGCTGAAGGAAAATCTTTAGGTAGAGTTGCATCTTTAGCAGCTACTTACTTACGTGGAAAAAACAAACCAACTTACACACCACATATTGATTGTGGAGATTATATCATTATAATTAATGCATCAAAAGTTAATTTAACAGGAAATAAATTAGAAAATAAAATGTATTATAATCACTCAATGTATCAAGGTGGATTAAGAGAAAGAACTGCAAAAGTTATGAGAGAAGAATATCCAGAAGAAATGATGGAAAGAGCAGTAAAAGGAATGCTTCCACATAATCGTTTAGGAAGACAAATGTATAAGAAATTATTTGTATATGCAGGAAGCGAGCACAAACAAGAGGCTCAAAAGCCAGAAGTGCTAGAAGTTAAGTAGGAGGGTTAAGGAATGGCAAAAGATAAGAAAAATGTTTATACTGGAACTGGTCACAGAAAAACAAGTATGGCTAGAGTTACATTAACACCAGGAAAAGGAAAAATAACTGTTAATGGTAGAGATGTAAGAGAATACTTCCCTTCTGATATATGTGTTATGGATTTATGTCAACCATTAGATTTAACAAATACACGTGAAATGTTTGATGTAGATGCTAAAGTAAAAGGTGGAGGTTTCCAAGGTCAAACAGGAGCTATCCGTTTAGGAATTACAAGAGCTTTATTAGACTATGATAAAACTACTCCAGCTGATTCTGAAAATAGTTTCAGAAAATCTCTTAAAGTTGCAGGATTTATTACTAGAGATTCACGTAAGAAAGAACGTAAGAAACCAGGATTAAAGAAAGCACGTCGTGCACCACAATTCTCAAAACGTTAATTTGTTTCAACTACCCGATTTATATCGGGTTTTATTGTATTATGCATACATATGAAGGATACTTCAACAATAAAAGATAGAACATTCAGTTTTACTATGTTGAGTGTTTATCCATATGGTTTTAGGGTGACATTTAAGTGTCGCTTTTTTATTTATAAAAAAAATTTAAATATTTTTTTCTACAATTAATGATTTACAAAGAAAATGATAATTAGTATAATTAGTGTGAGGGATGAAAATGAAAAATGTTATAGATTATAATTCATTAAATCGATGTAGTATTTGGAAACAATTAGAATTAAATGTATTGTGTAAAGAGCTAGCAATTATTTTAGATAAAAATACATCATATAGAATAAATTCCGATGTTTAGTTTCCAACATTTTTCTTATATAAAAATCATTATATACTTAAATACTAATTAAGTGAATTTATTTTATGAGTATTTCATGGTTAAATAATAATAAATGTAGTTGCATGGTATTTACTATGCAACTTTTTTATTTATTAAATAAAGTATTATGAGGTGAATAATAATGATTAAATATATAAAGAATGAAATTAAAATAATAAGAAAGAATGATTTATCAGTAAAAAGTAATTTTGAAGCTTTGCTTCATCCAAATTTTAAAATAAAAATATATTATAGGATATCTAGATTTTTCTATAGGCATAAATTTTATACACTAGCAAGAATGGTACAAAATATGGGTAAAAAGAAGACAGGAATAGAAATTCATCCTAATGCTACTATTGGGGAAAACTTATTTATTGATCATGGTAATGGAGTGGTAATTGGAGAAACTGCTATTGTAGGTGATAATGTGGTTATCTACCATGGAGTGACTCTTGGAGCAACAGGAAAAGTAGATGGTAAAAGGCATCCAACAATAGGAAATAATGTTTTAATAGGTGCTAATGCTAGTATACTTGGTAATATTTATATAGGAGATAATGCTAAGGTAGGGGCAGGAGCTGTTGTTGTGAATGATGTTAGAGATAATACTACAGTAGTAGGAATACCAGCAAGAACGGTAAGAGATTATAGTAAGTAATGATAAAATATGATTTTTATGACATAGTGTATGCAGATGAAGGAAACTTCATACAATAAAAAAGGATACGTTTGATTGCAGGAATCAGACGTAATCCCTTCATGGATTCATCTGAAATCAACTAAGTTGAAATCAGATGTTTTTTTCTATTTAAAAAATGTAATATTCCGATACTATAAGCAAATAAAAATAATCACTATTTTCATGATAAAATAGATGAAGAGTATCAACTCAACCATTGGTATGTGTAGTTTATAAATAGTTTATTTTATAATTAAGCTATGAAAGGAGAAAAGTTCATGGATTTAATTAAAATTGGAAAATTTATTGCTGATTGTAGAAAGAAAAAAAAGCTTACTCAAGAACAATTAGCAGAAAAATTATATATTACTGATCGAGCAGTATCTAAGTGGGAAAGAGGCTTATCTTTACCAGATGTAGATAAAATGCTAGATTTATATAATATACTTGATATAAATGTCAATGAGCTTTTAAATGGTGAGAAGATTGATATGAAAGATTATGAAAAGAAAAATGAAGAACTATTATTAGAACTTGCTAAACAAGATGAATTAAAAAATAAAAGATTAATTACAGATATGTGGGTAATAACAATTACAGCATTTATATTTTATACAGCCCTTGTAATAATATCTTCTATATTATTAGAAGAAGGACCTATACTAGCAGCAATTATTTGTATTGCAACAGTTGTATTACTAGTTGTGTGCTTTTATGGTTTTAAACTTGAAGTAGATGCAGGTTATTTTGAATGCAGATATTGTCATCATATATTTGAAGAAAAAAATTACTTTAAATTATTAATAGCTCCACATATGGGTACATCCAGATATCAAAAATGTTCTAAATGTGGTAAAAAATCAATGGCTAAAAAAGTGATGAATAATAGAGAAAAATAATAATAAAAAGGGTTTATAAAAGAAAATTGAAAATTATTATTTTTAGTATTTCTTGATGGATTAATTGGAAGAATTGCTTCCTTTAAATATCTTGACAGAAATACTTTTTTCTTTATAATAAATGACAAGTAATTTGGGAGGGTTTATTATGTGGACATTAAATAGACAAACTAGATATGAAATGATAAAAAAGCTAATTATCAACGCAAGTCCAGAAATGTTAGAAGAGCTTGTCATAACATTAGGCTTTGAATATTATCAAGTAAATGATGATATTGAAATTAGAAGAAAACAATTACTAGATTACTTAGAAGAAATGAATACCTGTTGGAAAGAAAACTACACAGATATGACAGATAGACAATTTATGAGAGTAACAGAGGATGGTCAGATTAATTTTATAAAACCCTAGGTTTATTTCCTGTTCATTTTTACTAAAAAGATATATGATTGTATTGTGAAAGGAGATAATTTATGAATCAAGAAAAGATTGGTAAGTTTATTGCACAATGTCGGAAAGAAAAATATATGACACAACAAGATTTAGCAGAAACACTAGGAGTAACAGACAAATCAATAGGAAATTGGGAAAATGGAAGGAATATGCCAGATTTATCACTATTTAAACAATTATGTAAAGAACTAGATATTACAATCAATGATTTAATGAGTGGAGAAAGAATTGATAAAAAAAATTATCAAGAAAAGTTTGAAGAAAACATTGTAAATACTATTGATTATTCTACTAAAAAAATCAATCAATATGGAAATATAATTGGATTATTATTAGTAATATTTGGACTATTTATATCGATGTCAGCTATTATGATATTTCCAAGTGAAAGTAGTTGGGGATCTATTTATTCTGTATTTGGAATTACCATCTTTATAATAGGAATATCAAAACTAACAAGACAAATAAAATACTATAAAAGATTACTATTAATAGGATTGATTTTTATTGGATCATTGTCTATATTATTTATAACAGATTATATCAATGTAAAAAGAAATAATGTAGCTCCTATGTTTCGAGAAACAACCACTTATATTGGAAGTGAATATGGATCTGTTTTATATTATGACACTCCATTCTATGATGTTGTTAAGTGTAAAGATAAATATAATATTGTTAAAAATAAAAGATATAGTCAAAATGAATTAATTCATTTTTGCGATAATAATAAAATAGAAAAGTAGAATCAATACGGAGCATTCAATATCAATATAATAGTTAGACTTTTGTGATATAATGTAATACAAGGAGTACTAATATGAAAAAAAAGAAAATAATAATTGTTATTATTCTACTAGTGATTTCTATGTTTTTTCCAAAAACTGTTTTTGCTGATAGAGGACCTAAACCATCTATTGATATTAAAATTGAAAATTTAGAAACTACGAATTATATTATTGATTTATTTGTTTATGATGAAAATGGAGATAATTATAATTCTAAAGCAGATTACAATGGAGGAGATGGATTAGAAGAAAAATATATAAAAAAACTCCATAGTATGAATTTGGATGGATGGATTTCAGAATCTACAAGATGGGAGAAATATGCACTCTTTGCAGAATGTGCTGGAAACATTTATCACGAGCACACATTTAGCTATTTTGGTACACCTACAAGATATAAAATTATTATCATAAATAATGAAACAGATGAGTTAAAAGTATCAGAAGAGATTATAAGAAAAGAATTTAATAGCAGTATTAAAGTCGATTATGAAACAATGAGCTATAGTAATGATAGAAAGAGTGATAATAATAACGAAATCAATTATATTGAAAATGATAGTAATATATGGAAGACACTAGCAATTGGAATAATTGATATAATAATTACAATAGTAATTGAACTATTAATTGCCCTTCTTTTAAATACAGGAAACTATAAAATAATAGTGCTTACTAATTTTATAACGAATTTATTACTACAACTTTTACTTTTACTATTAGTTAATGACTATAAACTAGCTTTTATAATTGGAGAGATATTAGTCATAATAAGTGAGCTAATTATGTATTTACTAACATTTAAAAAATGTAGTAAATTAAAAATAGCAATTTATTGTATTTCTGCTAATATAGTCACGATAGCAAGTACTATCTTTATTTATAATTTTTAAAAATGAATAAAGACAGCCATGGAAAAGACTCGTATCAAGTAATTGAAAAGAATACAAATCTATTAAAAAAAGATTAAAGGAGAGGAGTAAATATGAGACCACAAAGTTTAAAAAAAGGAGATAAGATTGCAATTGTTAGTTTATCAAGAGGAATACTTGGAATGCCATTTGCAAAACATGAATTAGACTTAGGAATCAAAAGACTAAAGGAGTTTGGACTTGAACCTGTCATTATGCCAAACGCATTAAAAGATATGGATTATTTATTTGATCATCCAGAAGAAAGAGCTAGTGATTTAAAACAAGCATTTCTGGATCCAGAAATTAAAGCTATTATAAATGCAATCGGTGGAGATGATACCTATAAAACAATTCCCTATTTAATGGAAGATGAAGAATTTATAAATGCTGTAAAAAATAATCCTAAAATATTTACAGGATTTTCTGATACAACCAATAATCATATCATGTTTAATAAAATAGGCTTATCAACATTTTATGGACCATGTCTTTTAATTGATTTAGCTGAATTAGATAATGAAATGTTACCATATACCAAAGATACATTTTTACAATTTTTTGAAGATAAAGATTCCTATGAGATAAAATCTAGTCCAGTATGGTATATGGATAGAGAAGATTTTTCACCATCTGCTCTAGGAACATCAAGAATCATCAAAAAAGAGGAACATGGCTATGAAGTATTAAATGGAAAAGGAATAGTAACAGGAAAACTATTTGGAGGATGTATTGAAAGTTTATATGATGCTTATACAGGAGAAAGATATGGAGAAGAGAATAAAGTATATGAAAAATACCATCTTCTACCAACTATAGAAGAATGGAAAGAAAAAATACTATTTATAGAAACATCAGAAGAAAGAGTATCTCCAGAAAAATTAGAAACAATTTTAACATACTTTAAGGAAAAAGAAATACTTCAATCCGTAAAAGGAATATTAGTTGGAAAACCAATTGATGAACAATACTATGAAGAATACAAAGAAGTATATAAAAGAGTATTTCAAGATATTACAACACCAGTATTATATAATGTAAACTTTGGACATTCAGTCCCAAGATGTCTAATTCCATATGATGCAGAAGCAACTATTAATTATGATGAGAAAAGAATTATTATAAATGACTCAATATTAGAAAAAAGAGATGTTATCGCAAAGAAGTGATAACTCTCTTTTTCACATTTAACAATAATAATACATAAAATAGTACAGGAGGGATCATATGCTAAATATCGATTACTTAAGACAATTATTACTCATATCTATTGCATTAAGTGTTATTACCTGCACTATAATTCAAAAAACAAAGCATTTATTTAATAATAGTAAATGGATTTCTTTTTATTCATTTCTAATAAACTTAGTAGTAGGAGTTATCTTTTGTATTACCTTTACAAATATTACATTTCCGAATAGTCTTTGGATAGGATTATTTTCTTTTTTAGGTGCAGATTCTATCTATAAAACATTAGAAGGAAAACTATCATCTTATTCAGAAATAATAGAAGAAAAAACAATCAAGATACCAAAAGAAAATATAATTAATAAGGAGGAAAAATAATGGAAAAGCCCCTATTTCCAAGTGAATATATGAGAATTACACAAGGATATATGGAGGGAACACATCTAGATAGCTATGCAATCGATAATGCCGGAAAAGATAGTGGAATCAGTGATATTTATGCACCATTCACAGGAATTGTTAAAAAGATATATGCAAATGATGCGAATGAAGTTTGGTTAGAAAGTATAGAACCAGTAGAATATCCAGATGGAACAAAAGATTATATGACAGTACTATTTGCTCATGATAATGATGTAAGTAATTTATTTGTAGGAAAAAGAATTCGTCAAAAAGAAGTTTTTTATCAAGAAGGTAAAAAAGGAAATGTTACTGGAAATCATTGTCATATAGAATGTGGAAAAGGAAAATTTGAAGGAACAGGTTGGCATAAGAATAACGCGGGATATTGGAGTATTAATAATGGTAAAAAACCAGAAGAATGTTTTTGGATAGAAGATAATATAAAAGTAATGAATAATAATGGTTATGCATTTAAAAAAATATCCACAAATAATGTGGAAAAAACAGAAATAAATAAAAATCCCACAAATAATGTGGAAAAAAACAATTCATTAAAGAAAGCTAAAACAACCTTTGTCGCAACAAAAACAGATTTATATGGAGTATATTTAAAAGAAAATGATATATTAACAATAGAAGAATTAACCTAATACTAATTCTAATACCATCATAATAGAAAAACCTAACATGTTGAAAAGGGTCATAAGGCCTTTTTTTTCATTACTTTGACTTTCTGGAATCAATTCTAATATAATGACAAACATCATAGCACCAGCTGTAAAAGATAAAATAAAGGGTAGTATTGTTTGAATTTTCAAAACTAAAAGTGCACCAATACAAGCAAAAATAGGTTCTACTAAGGCACTAAAAGAACCAAATAGGAAAGATTTCCATCGAGAAAGATTCTCACGTCTCATAGGCAAACTAATAGCACTTCCTTCTGGAAAATTTTGAATAGCTATACCAATAGTTAATGCAATAGCAGAAGCAAGAGAAATGGATTGAGAAGAATATGGAATAGAAGCATAAGCAACGCCCAATACAAGACCTTCCGGAATATTATGAAGAGTAATAGAAATAAACAACATAAGACATCTTCGAAAACTAGATTTTTGAGCTCTATGAAAAGACTGAGAAAAAAAATCAAGAAGACAGTTTCCTAAAAATAATAGCCCCCCTCCACAACAAAAACCAACTAAAACAATTAGCCAAGTAGTTAGATGAAGTCTTTCCGATATCTCAATAGCAGGACTTAATAAAGAAAAGAAAGAAGCAGATAACATAATTCCTGCTGAAATAGCTAACATAGAATCCATAATAGTTTTATGTATTTTTTGAAAAAAGAAAACAATCGCAGCTCCTAACATAGTAATAGAAAGAGTAAAAAATCCTGCTAGTAAAGCTTGAAACACAGGATGAATTTGATCAAAATAATAAAACATTAATATCACCATTGTAAAATATGTAATCTAATAAAAAAAGTTCAAAATAAAAATAAATAAATAGTGAAAAGTTTATTGAAAAAGTATTGAAAAAAAGATATAATAAATTATATAACTAGAATAATATGGGGTGATCACTAGTGATAGTTCGATTAATCAAAAAGAAAAAAATTTCAAACTTTTCCTTACCAACTAAAGTATCTGGAAATTACTGGATTACTGACCATGATTATTTAGGAAATACTAGAAATCTTATTAATGTTGAAGAATGTAATGGACAATGGAAAATAAAAAGTGACTTTGAAACAAAGATTATGTCCGGAGAAAGAGAAGTAGATTCAGCTATATTAATGGACTATAGTTTGTATTTCTTAAAAATAAATACAGATAATGAATATGTAATTTTATATTGTTCACCATCTGTAGAAAGAAAAATTGTCAGATATCATTTAAAAGAACAAACGGATATTTTAATTGGAACGGATAATAGAGCACAAATATACTATAATTTTCCACTAGTATCACGTCAACAAACTAGATTAGTATATAATAATGGTACATGGGTAGTACAAGACTTAAATAGTAAATATGGAACATATGTAAACAATGTTGCGATTACAGCCAAACAGTTAGAATATGGTGATATTGTTTTTATTATGGGATTAAAAATCATTTTAATGAAAGATAGTTTTATTATAAATGATTTAGGATCAAATTTAAGAATAGATAATATGGCCTTTGAAGTAGAAACTCCAATTGCTCAAAATCAAACATCTTATGATAATCCAGATGAGGAAGGAATTGAATTCTATAGAGAAGAAGACTATTTCTATCGTGCTCCAAGATTTAAAACAGGAATTGAAGAAACTGTAATTGGAATAGATCCTCCACCAGGAAAAGAAGAAGAAGATAAAACTCCTATGATTTATACCATTGGACCTATGTTAACAATGGCAATGATGTCTATGACTATGGGATATAATTCTTTAATGGGAGTCATTAATGGATCAGCAGATCTTGGGTCAGCTATGCCATCTCTTTTAATGTCAGGTGCTATGATTTCTACTATGCTATTATGGCCAAATCTTCAAAGAAGATATCAGAAAAAGCAACGTAGAAAAGCAGAAAAAGAAAGATTAACGAAGTATCATGAATACCTAGAAGGAAAAAAAGAAAAAATACAAACGGAAATCAAAATTCAACGTCAAATATTAATTGATAATTATCCACCAATATCTCAAATAAAAGAAATAATTTATCAAAAAAAGAGAAACTTATGGGAAAGAGAAATTGAACAAGAAGACTTCTTAGACTTAAGAGTAGGAGTTGGTTCAACAGAACTAAGAGGACAAATCAATATTCCAGAAGAACACTTCTCACTAAAAGATGATGATTTATTAAAAGAAGTATATGAAGTGGGAGCAACTTCCAGAACACTAGAAAATGTTCCAGTATCCTTAAATTTTGTCCAAAAAAATATAGTAGCAATTATTGGAAATGCAGTAAATAAAAAACAATTCATGGATGGTTTGATTCTTCAAATGTTGACATACCATAGTTATGAAGATTTAAAAATAGTAATCTTAACAAACGAACAAAACGAATCAAATTGGGATTATTTAAAGATAGCCCCTCATAATTGGAATAATAATCGTTCTGTCCGTTATTTTGCAACTAACTTAGATGAAGCAAAAGAAATATCACTTGAATTAGAAAAAGAAATGCAAGCTCGTAAGTTTAAAGATAATAATGGAAAAATGGAATTAAGTGGTATTGATTATCATAAATATCATCCATATTATATGATTATTACCGATGATTATAAATTAGTACGTGACATCGAATTGGTTAAAGATGTAGCAGAAATGCCAATTAATTATGGATTCAGCTTAATTGTAGTGAGTCCAAGATTAGTAAATATTCCAAATGAATGTAAAACATTTATTAGTGTTGGTGATAAAAAGTCTGGTATTTTTGAAAGTGAATTAGTATCTAATAAGCAAAAAGAGTTTGTTGCGGACTTTGATCCAACTTTGAATATTTATGAGTGCTGTAAAATTTTAGCTAATATTCCAATTGATATTGCTAGAGAAAATAGAAATCTACCTTCAAGTGTCTCTTTCCTAGAAATGTACAATGTAGGTATGATTGAACAATTAAATATTTTAAATCGTTGGAAAAGTAATGATCCTACCAAAACATTGCAAGCCCCAATAGGACTTGATAAGTCAAGAGAATTATTCAAACTAGACTTACACGAAAAGGCACATGGACCACATGGATTAATTGCAGGAATGACAGGTTCTGGTAAGTCAGAATTTATTATAACTTATATTTTGTCAATGGCTTTAAACTATCATCCATATGAAGTATCCTTTATCTTAATCGACTATAAAGGTGGAGGATTAACAGGTGCTTTTGAAAACCGTGAAACAGGAGTAAAATTACCTCATTTAGCAGGAACTATTACAAACCTAGATACGGTTGAGATGAATCGATCTTTAGCATCTATTCAATCAGAATTAAGAAAACGTCAGCGTCTATTTAATCAAGCAAGAGATAAGTTAGATGAAAGTACGATTGATATTTACAAATATCAAAGCTTATATAGAAGAGGCCAAGTAGATAAGCCAATCTCTCATTTGTTTAT